>NZ_RXXX01000026.1:0-38882 GCF_011006755.1 Anoxybacillus sp. MB8 | reverse complement strand
CGCGCGCCTTTGGTGGACCAAATCCTCCATTTCCGCCCCTAGTTGGCTTCCCAACTCATGCATTTCCGTCCGGAGCTGGTTGCCCATCTCTTGCATTTCAGCATGAATTTTGTCTGAGAATAGTTCGAGCGCTTTCACAATTTCTTTTACCATTGTTTCTTTCTCCACTTTGCTTCACCTCCTCTTTATTTTTCATTATAAATGAATGACGGACAAGAAAGAAGTATGTTTCTCATCATTTTTGGAACATAAAAAGTAAATATATGAAACTTTTACCTAGATTTATACGTTATAATGAAATAAAGGAGGAGTGAGAAACATGGGTTTAGTTTTAAAACATGTGACAAAACAGTTTGGTTCGTTTGTAGCAGTAGATGACGTAACATTATCGATTCCAGAACAGCGTATGTTTGGGTTTCTTGGAGCGAATGGAGCAGGAAAAACGACAACATTTCGAATGATTTTAGGGTTGCTTGAGCCGACGAAAGGGGAGATTACATGGAACGGTGAACGCATCACATATAAGCATAGCCATCTCATTGGATATTTGCCGGAAGAAAGAGGATTGTACCCAAAGTTAAAAGTAAGAGAACAACTCATTTATTTAGGAAGATTGCGAGGGTTACATAAAGAAGACATTGTAAAAGAAATGCGTCATTGGCTTGAGCGTTTTAAAATACCACAATACGAACATCAAAAAGTAGAACAATTATCAAAGGGCAATCAACAAAAAATTCAATTTATCGCCGCGGTATTACATCGTCCGTCATTGCTTATTTTAGACGAACCGTTTAGCGGACTAGATCCAGTAAATGTAGAAATGTTAAAAGGAGCAGTGATTGACTTACAGCAAAAAGGAACAACAATTGTCTTTTCCAGTCATCGGATGGAACATGTCGAACAACTATGTGAACATATATGCATTATGCATAAAGGAAAACCGATTGTGCACGGATCAATAAAAGAGTTAAAGAGATCTTTCGGTAAAAAAAATGTGATCATTCACGGAGAGTTACCGTTTGAAACGTTAGGAAAAATTCCAGGCGTATTGAAAATGGAGAAAACGGTTGAAGGAGTTCGTTTGCAAATAGCTGATGAACACGTATCGCAGCACATTCTTGAACATATTTATGCAAAAGGATTCATTCGTACGTTTTCGTTAGAAGAACCGTCGCTTAACGACATTTTTATTGAGAAAGTAGGTGCGGCGTATGAACAATAAATTTTGGATTGTTTTTGCTCATACGTATATGACGAAATTAAAATCAAAATCTTTTTTCATTTCAACCATGATTACTGCTCTCATTATATTTGGTATTGGTCAGTTAGATCGCATCATTGAAGCGTTTAGCGATAATGGTCAAAAAACAATTGGTGTGATCGATCAAACGAACGGATGGTATGAAGCATTGCAAGCACAAATGCAGTCAAATAAAGAAATAAAACTTGTTCGCCACAATGAAAATGAAGAACAAGCGAAAAAATATGTTCAAACAGAAAAGTGGTATGCGTATATTGTACTTCATGTACAGAACGGACAACTAAAAGTGGCATATTATGCAAAAAATATTGCGGACAGTGATGTCACGCATGAAATTGAGCAAGCACTACAGCAAGTAAAAATTGTGATGATGGCAAAACAAATCGGGTTAACATATGACCAAATCAATGCACTGTATGCACCGATTGCGATAGAAAAAGTAGCGCTTGAAAAACACGCAAAAACAGAAGAACAATTAGATCAAGCTAGAACGATCGTGTACGTTTTGCTGTTTGCGATGTATATGTTCGTGTTAATGTACGGAAGTATGATTATGATGGAAGTGGCAACAGAAAAGTCATCACGCATTATGGAAATTTTAATTTCAAGTATTTCACCCGTTCAACAATTATTCGGGAAAATTTTAGGGATTGCTTTGTTGAGTTTGACGCAGTTTGTTGTGATTCTCACTGTCGGTTATACATCGTTGCAAAATAGCGATATGTTAAGTCAGTTACTTGGAATGGAAAAACTACCACTTTCTTTAATTGTATACGGAATGGTCTTTTTCTTGCTCGGTTATTTGTTATATGCGATGTTATTTGCTGTGCTTGGTTCAATTGTTAGCCGAGTAGAAGAAGTGCAACAAATGGCCGGTCCTGTGACGATGCTCGTTGTTGCCGCGTTTATTATGGCGATGTTTGGTTTGAATGTACCAGAATCTCCGTTTATTACTGTAATGTCTTTTGTCCCGTTTTTTACTCCGATGATTATGTTTTTAAGAATTGGAATGTTAAATGTTCCAATTTGGGAAATTGCCCTTAGTCTCATTTTGCTCGTTGGAACCATTGCCTTTTTATTCGTGTTCGGATCAAAAATATACCGTGGCGGTGTGCTGATGTACAATCAAGCGTCTTCCTGGAAAGATCTCAAACGAGCGTGGCAATTAACGAAAAGATGAAAACCGAGCGAGTGGCTCGGTTTTTTACATTGGTTTTGTTGGTGTTGGTTTCGCATATCCCTCTTTATATGTTTCATCAATGAAATGTCGAATATCTTTGATTGACATTCCTTTTTCATATTGTTCGATTGAAATGGATGCGATTTCTAAACAAACGCCACATTTTGTCGCATGATCGTCCCAGACGATTGCACCGTTGCTTTTGTTTTCATATACAAAACAATCATAATTATTTTCATGGCCTGCCGATTCGCCACAACCGCAATAACAAGGAATGTTTTCTAGCAATGCTCGATGTGCTGCTACTTGTTCGTATAAATGGGCCATCGACTCATTGTGAGATGCTAAAAACGATGGAAGTTCATGAATTGAGGCTGTCTCTTCTCGAATATCGCCTGTCTGATGTTCAGCGACATGATCATTTTCCTTTTGTGCACAACCACTGAACAATAAACTGACGGAAAGTATGGAACTAAACATAAATCGTTTTCTCATATGGAACCATCCTTTTCAACAATCATCGTTTTGTCCGACTTTTTTCACTATTTCTTTTATCTTTTTACTATTATAATAAAAATAATAGGAAATGATAAGAAAAAAGGCGGGGGAAAAATGGATGGCATCGAAGTAAAAGGACAAACGGTAGAAGAAGCGATTGAAGAAGGGTTAAAACAACTTCAAGTCACGCGCGAAGATGTTGTCATCGAAATCATTCAACAAGAGCGTAAAAAGTTGTTTGGTATCGTTTCGCAACCTGCTATTGTCCGACTGACAAAAAAACAACAAACTGAATCAGTTATCCAAAAAATAGAAGGTAAAGCGTGGATAAAAGACGGTGTTTTACATTATGAATGTGTGCATGTAGGTCCAACGATCGTCGTTGGTGAAGGAGTCATCTGTTTACATAACGGGAAAGTCATCGAAGGAAGTATAACGTTGCAGGAAGGAGACGACGTTCGCATTTATCCAAAAGAAGAAAGCATCGCCCAATCTATTTGGAAAATTGACATAGATGCTAAAAAGCTAGAGGCAACGCTGACGTTTGCACCAGGTGTACGGCGCCGATATGTACTTGAAGATCAGCAACCAGCTAGCAAATTACATATACAAGCGAAATTGGATACAGAACTCATCTACGATGTGTCATATGAGCAAGTAGTGGCGAAACTCCAAGAATTAGGGATTGTGTATGGAGTGAATGAAGAAGCTATTCGAGAGGCGTTGCAGGCAGAGAAAAAAATAACGGCTGTGATCGCAAAAGGAATTGAACCAATCGAAGGGAAAGACGGTTGGGTGGAAGTGAAAGTAGGGGAGGGGAGAAAAAAGCCAAAAGTTCGTGAAGACGGGACGGTTGATTACAGGGAAATAGAAACGATTGCGACTGTCGGTGAAGGAGATTTAATTGCTGTTGTTCATCCCCCGCAACAAGGGAAACCAGGGTTAACGGTGACAAACGAAGTTATTCCTGTGAAAGAAGTGCATCCGGTAACGATTAAACTTGGTAAAGGGGTAACAATGGAAGAAAATAAAATTTTAGCTATACAGGGGGGACGACCACAAATTGCAAAAAAAGGAAATACAGTTGTCGTTTCGATTATTCCAAAGCTCGTTCATCAAGGAGATGTGGATTTATCAGTCGGAAACATTTATTTTAAAGGTGATGTTGAGATTACAGGAAACGTTCAAGAAGAAATGGTTGTTGAGTCACTTGGTAGCATTATGATTTTACAAAATGTCAATCGAGCAAAAATTCGTGCGCAACAATCGATTTTTATTCAACAAAACGTCATTGGCGGTACAGTGACATCAGGCGAAAATAAAATGCTTGTTACACAGCTTGTTGGTTTATTACAACAAATTCGCCATTCACTCGAGCGAATGATTGTTGCTATTCAACAACTCATGGTCATGTCTAAAATTCGTGAGCAAGATATTTATCCAATTACGAAAAAGTTGATGGAAAGTAAATTTAAAACAATGATGGAGGCGATGAAACAGTATAAAACAATGTGTGAGCAAAAGCGGGAACAAATCGGCGAACAATGGTTTGACATCGGTTCACAGTTGGACAGCTGTTTGCTTGCGGATCGCCCGAATCATTTTCATTGTTTAGAAGGGATGGCAAATTTACTGCGTGAACTTAATACGTTTATCGGACAATATGACCGTGAAGAGAATGATGCGATAGAGCTTTCTTATGCTTTAAATAGCGTCATTCATGGAAGTGGTGATGTAATTGTGACAGGAAAAGGATGTTACAATTGCAATATTTATGCCGGTGGAACATTGACGGTTCATGGGGTATTGCGCGGTGGAGAAGCGTATGCTCAAAAAGGAATGAAAGTGAAAGAAGTTGGATCTTCACTCGGCATTAAAACCGTATTGGCTGTGCCAAAAGGGGAGATCATTTATATTGAACACGCATGGGAAGGAACTGTTGTGCAATTCGGTAAAAGGACGTATACGTTTTATGAAGAAAAAAAATATGTTGAGATGAAATGGGACGATGAACGTCAAGAAATTGTATTTGGATAAAAAGGCGCAGTGGCAATAAAGGCCATGCGTCTTTTTATATATTTTTTCATCTATACATATAGTATAATAAAAATGTTCTTAATTTTCTTTCTTTTTAAAAAGGGGAGGTTGGAAAATGAAAGCGGTTACGGATGGGGATATTTTATGGACGCCAACGAAAGAACAAATCGAACAATCAAGTGTAAAAAAGTATATGAATTGGCTAGAGGTGAATAAAGGGCTGACGTTTGAATCGCATGCGGAGTTATGGAAATGGTCGGTCGAGAAACTTGAACAATTTTGGGAAACAGTGTGGGAATACGGGGAGATTCAATCGTCCGCGCCTTATACGTGCGTCCTTGAGGAGCGTAAAATGCCGAGAGCAAACTGGTTTCCAGGGGCACGGTTAAACTATGCGGAACATATTTTTCGCAACATGCAGAAGAAGCCAGCGCTTTTGTTTCGTTCTGAGCGCGTTTCACTGCGTGAAGTGACGTGGGAAGAGTTAAAACAACAAACGGCGGCGGTCGCTTCGGCACTAAAAAAACTTGGCGTAAAACAAGGCGATCGCGTTGTTGCTTATATGCCGAACATTCCCGAGACAGTCGTTGCGTTTTTGGCGTGCGCCAGCATTGGCGCGATATGGTCAAGTTGCTCGCCAGATTTTGGCGCTAATAGCGTCATTGACCGCTTCCAACAAATTGAGCCGACGATTTTGTTTGCGGTGGACGGTTGTCAATATAACGGAAAAACGTTTGACAAAGTGCCTATTGTTAAAGAATTACAAGAAAAACTGCCATCGTTGAAAAAGACGATTGTCGTTCCTTATTTGCGTGACGATGTAAAAGCGTGGGATGCGTCTGTTTTGTTATGGACGGACGTGTTGAAAGAAGAAGGCGAACTTATATATGAACAAGTGCCGTTTGCTCATCCGCTTTGGATTTTATATTCTTCCGGGACAACCGGGTTGCCAAAGCCAATTGTACAAGGACATGGCGGCATTTTATTAGAGCATGTAAAAATTTTATCCATTGAATGTAATCTTACACGCGATCGCACGTTTTTCTGGTTTACGACGACTGGTTGGATGATGTGGAACTTTTTAGTTGGCGGGCTGTTAGTCGGGGCAACAGTCGTACTTTACGACGGAAGCCCGACGTTTCCAGATGCGAACGTGTTATGGGAACTTGCCGAAAAAGCAAAAATCACCCATTTTGGCACAAGCGCAGCGTTTATTAACGTCTGCATGAAACAAGGCATTCGGCCGAAAGATACCTACGATTTTTCTCATTTGCAAGCGGTTTTGTCAACAGGATCGCCGCTGACGACCGAAGGGTTTCTTTGGGTATATGAACATGTGAAAGATGTTTGGCTCGCTTCATGCAGCGGCGGAACGGATGTATGCACCGCATTTGTCGGTGGGTCGCCGGTGCTGCCGGTTCGTGCCGGCATGCTACAATGCCGTTCGCTTGGGGCGAATGTGCAAGCGTTTGATGAACATGGACGTTCGCTGATCAACGAAGTCGGGGAATTAGTCATCACGGAACCGATGCCGTCGATGCCGCTTTTTTTCTGGAACGATGAAAACGACTGCCGCTATCTCGAAAGCTATTTTGATACGTATCCAGGCGTATGGAAACATGGGGACTGGATTAAAATTGACGATGAAGGAAGCTGCGTCATTTACGGCCGTTCCGATTCGACGATTAACCGTGCGGGCGTGCGGATGGGCACGAGCGAAATTTATCGTGCTGTTGAAACGGTTGATGGCATTCTCGACAGCTTAGTCATTGACTTAGAAGTGATGGGCCGGAAATCGTTTATGCCATTGTTTGTCGTCCTTCAGCCAGGGGTAGAGCTAGACGATGCGTTAAAACAACGAGTGAAAGAAGCTATTAAAGCGTACGTATCGCCGCGCTTTATTCCGGATGCGATTTACCAAGTCGACCAAATCCCAAAAACGTTAAACGGAAAGAAAATGGAAATCCCGATTCGCAAACTTTTATTAGGTTTTCCGCTCGAAAAAGCGGTGAACGTCGGCTCAATGGCAAACCCTGAAGCACTTTCTTTCTTTATTGAACTTGCAAAACAATGGGAACATTCGAACGTATAAGCAAGGCTGTTGCCGTTTGGCAACAGCCTTAGACATGCTCCTCTTTTTCATTGTGAGAGAAAAATATTGTCTGTATGAATCCAAAAATGACCAAATAGCTGAACAGGAATCGCGTCTCCTTTAAAATACGTACCGTAAAGTTGATATGCTCCGTCTTTTAGCACATGTACTTCCACATACTCATGAACGGGGTCAACAATCCAATATTCGCGCACCTCTGCTTGTTCGTATCGTCTATATTTAATTAAACGATCTTTTTTTGCGGTAGACGGCGATAGCACTTCGACAATGATGTCAGGTGCCCCAATAATGCGGTCATCGCTAATTTTGTTCGAATCGCAGACGATGACAATATCAGGTTGAACCCATTCGTCATTAGAAAAACAAACATCGATCGGAGAAACGAATACACGGCATGTTTTCCCACGTAAATGCGTGACAAACTCCGCGCTAAGTAGCGTGACCACCTGTTGGTGTTTCGGAGTAGGAGCTGGTGCCATGTTGTAAAGCTTTCCATCGATCATTTCATAACGATCACCATCGCTAAGCTGTACATACTCTGCGTACGTAAACGGTTTTCGCTCTTGCGGAAAGGCCATATCGTCCTCCCACCTTTCTGAATATGGTTGTTACCATTATAGCAAATGTACTTTTGATATGAATAAACATTTTTCGTTGACTTTTACGTAAACGTAAACTAAAATAAAATTCAGAAAATTTAAAAAAAGGTGAAGAGGATGAACTATTATACGATCTCCCAACTTGCCGAGCAGTTTGATGTTAGCACACGAACGATTCGCTATTATGAAGAGCGCGGGCTCATTTCACCAATTCGTACTGAGTCGGGTCAGCGGCTGTATACGAAAAAGGACCGAGCTGTTTTAAAGCTTATTTTACGAGGGAAACGGTTCGGCTTTTCATTAGATGAAATTCATGAAATGATTAGCTTGTTTGATAACGATCGCACCGGTCGAAAACAGCTGGAAAAAACAATCGCATATGGCGAGCAAAAGTTAAAGGAGGTGACGGAGCGGATTGAGGATTTAATGCAGTTAAAACAAGAAATGGAGTCGATTTTGACGGACTTTCGTGAACGATTACAAAAACTGGAGGGAAGCGAATGAACATTTCTGAGTTGTTAGCGCGCAATGCGCGAAAGTTTCCGAATAAAATAGCACTAATTGATGGCGACGTATCGTTTTCTTATCAAGAAGTAGATGATACAGTTAATCGTCTCGCCTCTTCGCTCGCTTCGCTAGGCATCACACAAGGCGATAAAGTCGTATTGTATATGCCGAACACGAAAGAGTTTGTATATGCATATTTTGCTGTCTTACGCCTTGGCGCAATCACCGTGCCCGTTAATGCGCGGCTAACTGCCCAAGAAGTACAATACATTATCGAACATAGCGAAGCAAAAGCTGTCATCGCGCACGATTGGATTTATCAAGAACTTGCCTCGCTTGTCCATACAGTTGATGTCATTTGGGTGAAAACAGGAGAGGCAACAGACGGTTGGCGTTCGCTCACGCAGCTCATTGCAAACGGCCATACGTTCCCGATCGTTTGCTCGCTGAACGAAGATGACGAAGCGACGATTTTATACACGTCAGGAACGACAGGTCGCCCGAAAGGGGTCTTGTTCACGTACCGCAATATTTTAGCCGTCGCAACGATGATGGCGCTCGAAACGAAAATGGATAAACATAGCCGCCTATTGCATATGATGCCGCTTAGCCATTCCGCACCGCTTCATTTATTTTTTATCGGCGGCATGTACGTCGGGGCCACCCATGTGTTATCAGCAACGTTTTCCCCAGAAGCATTGCTACAACTGATTACGAAACACGAAATTACCCACTTTTTCGGAGCACCAGTCGCTTATTTACTCACGGCACAACATCCACGCCTTCACGAATACGATTTATCGTCCGTCCAATATTGGACGTATGGCGGCGCACCGCTATCGGCAAAGGAAGTGCAATTTGTCGCCAAACAGTTTCGCACCGATCGACTCATGTGTTTGTATGGACTAACGGAAGCCGGTCCGAACGGGACGTATTTATCGCCAGAAGAACACGCGACAAAGGCAGGGAGCGTGGGCAAAGATGCTGCCCTTCATTGCGAAGTGAAAATTGTCGATGAACACGGCAAAGAAGTTCCACCTGGCGAAATTGGTGAAGTCGTCTTAGCTGGAGAAGGAATTATGAAAGGCTATTATAAAGACGAAGAAAAAACAGCGGAAACGGTGAAAAACGGCTGGCTATATACAGGCGATTTAGCGCGCCGTGACGAAGATGGGTACATTTGGATCGTCGATCGAAAAAAAGATATGATCATTTCCGGCGGGGTGAACATTTACCCAAAAGAAGTGGAAGATGCACTAAAGCTGCATCCAGCGATTGTCGATGTAGCGGTTGTTGGTGTGCCGCATCGTGAATGGGGTGAAACGGTGAAAGCGTTTGTTGTAACAAAAGAGCCAATTGAGCAGCTTGCGGAAGAATGTAAACGTTTTCTTTCGGATAAACTCGCAGACTATAAAATTCCAAAACTTTACGAAGCCATTCATGAACTGCCGCGCAATGCGACAGGGAAAATATTAAAACAAGTGTTGAGGGGGATGGATCATGAAACGGCTACAAGAAGTTGATCCGAACTTACTTGCTAATTTAAAAAAATATTTAGACAAAGAATTTTTTGCGTATGCGGAAGAAGAGTTAGAGAAGTTTTGGCAACGTTGCATGACCGATATCGACCGACGCGCGGTACATACAGACCGTGAAGGCCAGCCGCGGCTTATCAAATATGACCGTTTTGGCAACGATATTTCCGAAATATGGGTGAACGAAGGGTATAAGCAAACGGTGAAAGAAGCGTATGAAACAGGCATTGTCGGCTATGTCCATAAACCGATTCCCGCGCTTGGCCGCGTTGGAAACTACATTTATTCCTATGCCCAAGGCTATTTGCTATCACAAGTCGAACCGGGTTTTTATTGCCCGGTGACGCTTACGATGGCAACGGCGTACGTGTTAGAGCATTTTGCGGACGAACGAATCAAAGCAAAATATTTGCCGCACGTCATTTCGACAGGGGAAGTCGAGTTGTATGAAGGGGCGACGTTTCTAACGGAACGGCAAGGCGGTTCCGACGTTGGCGCCAATGAAGTGCGCGCCGTTTTGTGCGGCGACCATTACGAAATTTATGGGGAAAAATATTTTGCGAGCAACGCTGGCATGTGCGGTGTTGCCTTAGTGCTTGCCCGCATCGACGGAAGCGAGCCGGGAACAAAAGGGCTTAGTTTATTTTTAGTGCCGTGGCGTAATGATGACGGGGTGTTAAACGGCATTCACATTCGCCGCCTCAAAGATAAACTTGGCGTTCGCGCTGTGCCGTCAGCGGAAGTTGTATTTGAAGGAGCGAAAGCTTATTTAATTGGCGATGCGAAAAAAGGATTTTATTATATGATGGAAGCGCTCAACTTATCGCGTGTCTGCAATGCCGTCGCCTCGATTGGTATCATGAAGCGAGCGCTAGAAGAAGCGAAGCAATATGCGGAAAATCGACAAGCATTTGGGCATACACTTACATCGTATCCGATGGTGAAAGAAACGCTTGCGAACTTAACGGCGCGTCAAGAAGTACAAACGAGCGCTTGTTTTGAGCTAATCTCCTTTTTTGACCGTGTGATGCGCGCGCCAGATCACGCATCTGAGCAAGAGAAAGCATGGAATCGTTTATTAATTGCACTTTTAAAAATGCGCACAGCCGAAGAAGCGATTGCATTTGCCCATGAAGCGATTGAAATGCACGGTGGCAACGGCTATATCGAAGATTTTGTCACGCCGCGTTTGCTTCGCGACGCACAAGTGTTGACGGTGTGGGAAGGAACAGCAAACATTTTAGGACTCGAAGTGTTGCGTCTTATCCGCAAATATCGCATTCATGAAACATTTATTCAAACAATAAGCGAACAACTAGCTGCACTTCCTAGCGAAATACGTGCATTTGCTAAACCGGTGGAAAGCGGGCTGTATGAATTGGTGCAGTCGCTTCAAAAACTGCACGGACAACATGAAGACGTGCAAACGTATCACGCCAAAAAAATCGCCAACCGCCTTTGCGACTTGTATGTAAGTGTCGTCGCGTTAAAAGAAGCGGAAGAAAGCGAACGAAAACAAATCATCGCTCGCCTTTTTTTACAGCATATTTGGGGATGCGATTTATTCGATGACGAGATGTTATCGGTTCGTCATTTTGATTTAGTGATGAATGAAACGAGGGAAGTCGAAGTATAAAGAAAAAGGCAAGGAACCAAATCGGTTCCTTGCCTTATAGCAATACAAACACTGCGAAAAAGTGTGCGACAGATCCACCTAACACAAACATATGCCAAACGGCATGATGAAATTTAAACCCTCGCCATACGTAAAAAATCGCACCGATCGTGTATAAAATACCACCGCTCACTAAATACACGACTCCTTCTCGTGAAAGACCGGAAACGAGCGGTTGCCATGCAAATACAATTAACCAACCCATCACAACATAAATCATTGTCGATGTGTATAAAAAGCGATTGACGAAAAAGCATTTAAATACTGTTCCAATGAGCGCCAGCCCCCAGACGATGCCAAATAACGTCCAACCGATTGTTCCTTTTACTGCTAAAAATAAAAACGGTGTATATGTGCCTGCGATAAAGAAGTAAATGGCCGAGTGGTCAAAAATTTCGAATACCCGTTTCCATCGTCCTTCTGGCAAGGCGTGCACGATTGTCGATGATAAATACAAAATCAACATCGTAGTTCCAAATAACGTAAAACTAACAATGTGCCAAGCGTTTCCGTGCAGTGAAGCAAAAACGGTAAGCACGACGAGCGCTGCGATACTAAATAGTGCACCGATCCCATGCGTAATTGCATGAACGATTTCTTCTTCTTTTGTAAATGTATGTGTAAAAGCCAACAGTCTCATTCCTTCCGCGAAAGACATTTTATTTATTGTATCATATTGATATACATTTTTGTTCATTGTTGTTTTTGTTCGCGATATAATGGGAAAAAAGAGAGAGGTGAGAACGATGCAAATACAGGTGGAAAGGCAACGAAAGACAAAAAAGTGGCTTGTACCATCACTCATCGGAGTATTATTTCTTGCGGTGATCGCATGTGTTGCCATTTCGATTTATGTCGGCTGGAATTTGACGCATAAAGAGCGAAAAGCGGTCGTTGAGACACCAAAAGATTACGAAATGGCTTATCAAAATGTAACATTTACAAGTAAAGACGGAGGACTAAAGCTAAAAGGCTGGATCATAGAACCGACGAAACAAGCGAAGATGACCATTATTTTTTCCCACGGTTACGGTGGGAATCGTTACGAACCAAACGTGCCGTTTTTACCAATTGCTAAAGCGTTAACAGACGAAGGGTATCGCATCATCATGTTTGACTTCCGCGCCAGCGGTGAATCGGAAGGGGAGATGACAACGATTGGCGCGAAAGAAAAATATGATTTGCTCGGTGTCATTGATTATGCGAAACAACATTATCCCGAACCCATTGTGCTTTACGGAGTGTCCATGGGGGCGGCAACCTCAATTTTAGCGGCAGGTATGGATGAAGATGTTAGAGCCGTTATTGCTGACAGTGCGTTTAGCGATTTAGAAGGATATTTGCGGACATATATGCCTGTATGGACGAACTTACCAAACGTGCCGTTTACGTACTTAATCATTACCCTTATTCCGATGATTACTGATTTAGATCCAGCGGAATCCGTTCCGATTCAAGCGGTCGATGCGATTGCGCCGCGTCCCATTTTATTCATTCATAGCAAAGCCGACCCGTCCATCCCATATGAAGAAAGTGTAAAAATGTATAACAAACATCCAGACGTATTTGAGCTTTGGCTTACCGACAAAGCGAAACATGTGAAAAGTTTTGCGATGTATAAAGATGAATATATTCAGCATATGTTAACATTTTTAGAAAAAGTGAAAGAATAAAATTCTGAATATTCATTGACTTCTGATAAAAAGATAGGTATGCTTGTAGTAAATTTGAAAATAGAGAGGGGAAAGAAGATGAGCGTAGTTGAGCAGAGAAGAGGGTATTTCGGAGAATTTGGTGGAAGCTTTGTACCACCGGCGTTACAGGAAGCGTTAGACTATTTAGAGGCACAGTTTTTAAAATACAAGGACGATCCTACATTTCATGAGGAATTTACGTTTTATTTAAAAGAGTACGTCGGACGAGAAAATCCGCTCACATTTGCTTCAAGGTTAACTGAAAAACTTGGTGGAGCGAAAATTTATTTAAAACGAGAAGATTTAAATCATACCGGTTCCCATAAAATTAACAATGTCATCGGGCAAATTTTATTAGCGAGACGAATGGGTGCTAAGCGTATTATTGCTGAAACAGGAGCAGGACAGCACGGTGTGGCGACAGCGACAGCTTGTGCAATGTTTGGGATGGATTGTGTGATTTATATGGGGGAAGAAGATACGAGACGGCAAGCATTAAACGTTTTTCGGATGGAGCTGTTAGGGGCGAAAGTCGTTTCTGTATCGAAGGGACAAGGAAGATTGAAAGATGCAGTTGATGAGGCGTTAAACGACTATGTCCAAAACTATGAACATACATTTTATTTGCTTGGCTCAGCGGTTGGACCACATCCGTATCCGACGATCGTGAAGCATTTCCAGTCTATTATTAGTGAAGAAAGTAAGCGGCAAATGATCGAGAAAGAAGGACGTTTGCCCGATGTCGTGATCGCTTGTGTAGGTGGTGGCAGTAATGCCATTGGTGCTTTTGCTCATTATATCGATGAACCGAGTGTGCGCTTAATCGGTGTCGAACCTGAGCGGGCCGCTACGCTCACAAAAGGCGTTCCTGCGGTCATTCATGGTTTTAAATGTCTCGTTTTGCTTGATGAAGAAGGAAATCCACAACCAACATATTCTATTGCCGCGGGACTTGATTATCCGGGAATCGGACCAGAACATAGTTTTTTAAAAACATCAAGTCGAGCGGAATATTATACGGTCACGAACGAGGAAGTATTAGAAGCATTTCAAACGCTTTCAAAAACAGAAGGAATTATACCGGCTTTAGAGAGTGCTCATGCCGTTGCATATGCAATGAAATTGGCTCCGACGCTCAATTCTGATCAAATCATGATCGTCAACTTATCGGGGCGTGGCGATAAAGATGTCGAGCAAGTGTTTCATATGTTGAGAAGTTAGCCGAAAAACGTCGTTCCTATCACGCGGAACGACGTTTTTTTCTTAATTTGCCTTTTTTAACATGTGCAATTCTTCTTCTGTGCGTGCAATACGACCAAGTTGATAGTCGAGTCGTTCGTGAATGTAAGCGATGTCCTGTTTTGTGGCCATTTCTCCTCGGATGTGAGCAATTTCATGGCGCATTGCATCTTGAATGCTACGTTGCTCTAGCTGGTTGTCTCGGATGGCTTTAATCATTGCTGTATTTTCCTTCATTTGCTCTTTCAACCAACGAATATCTTCGTCATGTCTATGAACGATTGCTTTTAATTCACCAATTTCTTGTTTCATTGTCTGAATCTCTTGTTTCATTGTCTGAATCTCTTGTTTCATTGTCTGAATCTCTTGCTTCATTGTCTGAATCTCTTGTTTCATCCATTGCATGTCTTCTGCTAAGTTTTGAACGAGGTTAACAAGTTGAAGGAGAAGTTGTTCTTGCACGCCTGATTCACCTACCTTTCATCTTAGGGGTATATGGCATTTCTGGCGAGGAATATGAAGAGGAGTGTGGTGAAATGCCTTTGCCGTCATCTTATCATAATTTGTCGAAATGGACAAACGATTTTTTATATATGTTGAACCGCTTATTTTGTCGTCCGTGTAGCATACATGCGCTCTTTTGCGACTTGTAAAAGCTGCTGCAATTGCTCTCCTTCGACCGGATATGTCGCATAACCGACAAGAAAAGATACAGGACTATTTTGCTTGATTCGTTCAATTAGTGTAGAGGGTTTGGCGGCGTTTTCGACAGCAATAATCAAGTATTCATCATTTGACCATTTAGCGATAATGTCGCTTTTTCGTGTTTCTTCGACTAAAAGTTGTTCAAATGCTGCTTTTTGTTGTGGTTGGCTATTTTGTTTCGTGCGGAGTAAATAAATGGTTAACCGACTATCTGGATCACGATCAACGAGTGCTGCGATTTTTTCAAATGTACTTGTAGCAAAGTCTTTGCTTTTTAGCTGATATATTAAATCTTTGACGCAAGTTTTTCGATCATAACGATTACCAAAATAAATACCTACAATGGTTTGGAATACATAAAAACCGACGACAACATATAATTCCGTTCCATGTAATTGTGTTACATCAATCGTATCGCTCATAGCGATCGCTTCCGAAAATAATACAAGTTGACTAATGAATAAACCGATTGTTTTTCCCATATGTTTCTTAAACATATATTGTCACCTCTCTGTATATTATGAAACAATCGTGCTATTGGGTTGGACAAATGGAGGAAAAATAAAAAAGGGCGAGACGATCGCCCTTTTACTTTAAAAGATGAAATGCGCTATAAAAACGATAATTGGCAATGTAATGAGTGTGCGAAGCAAGAAAATAACAACTAAATCTTTAAACGTAATTGGTAGTTTAGATGCGAGCAGCAATCCACCTACTTCAGACATATAAATCAGCTGTGTTACGGAAACGCAAGCAATAACGAAGCGAGTAAATTCACTTTCAATGCCGCTACCGATAATGGCAGGTAAAAACATGTCTGCAAAGCCAACAACCATCGTTTGTGCAGCAGCTGATGCTTCTGGTACTTGTAGGAGTGTCAAAAGTGGTACAAACGGTTTACCGAGCCATTCAAACACCGGTGTTGTTTCGGCAATAATTAATGCAACTGTTCCAATCGCCATGACGACAGGTAATACACCTAACCACATATCAATGACTGTTTGTATGCCGTTTTTTAATAGTTTCCCCATATCGCTATTGCGCTTAGCAACGTCTGTTGCTTGTTTTAGTCCCCATTGAAAAGGTGTGTACCCAGCTGGTACTGTTTCATCGACTGGTACGTGATGTTCATGATAATACGTATCTGGTTTTTTAGATAATGGCGGGATACGCGGCATAATGATCGCTGCTACGAGACCGGCAACGACGATAGTAAAATAGTACGCTCCAAACATATGTTCAAGCTTCATATACGTAATGACGACAATGCTAAATGTAATTGAAACGACAGAGAAGGTCGTTCCGATCACTGCTGCCTCTCGCTTCGTATAAAAGCCGTCTTCATATTGCTTATTCGTTAACAACACGCCAATTGTTCCATCCCCTAACCAAGAAGCGATACAGTCGATAGATGAACGACCAGGTAATTTAAATACGGGACGCATAATTTTTGTTAAAAGTGCACCACACAATTCGAGTAAGCCGAAATCTAAAAGTAACGGCAAAAATAATCCTGCAAATAAAAAGACAGAAAACAAAATCGGAATTAAACTATATAACAACAAAGCACCTGTATTTTCTGACCATACCCATTCCGGACCAATTTTCCATAATGTCATTGCCCCTAAAATTGTACCAACGATACGGGCAACGACAAACAAACCATTGACATCAAATAATCGACGAAGAAACGAGCTATTCATTATAAAAGAAGGCTGTGCTATTTTTGTGATAATTGTGCCAATCGTTGCGATAAACATAAATAAAACAGAGATGGCTGGGATGACAGAAACAAAATTCCCTTCGACCCACTTCGCTAAAATGGCTACAGGAATAGTCATTTCACTTTTATAAGGGACAGGAATCATAAAAAGAAATACACCAATAAGTGATGGAACGAGAAATTTTAGTATGCCAGTAAGCTTGTGTGATTGAGTATGATTCATTTTTTAAAACCACCTTTCTACTACATATTTTGAAAGCGGATACATAACATTACTACTATCGTAATATAAAAATAAAAATAGTCAATATAACAAAATGATTCAGAAATATAAATTATTTTGCATGGATGTATAAATATAAAAGTGTACACTTATATACATACGAAATTATGAATTAATAACGATTTTAATATTGCGAAATAAGCAACATAAAGCATAATAAAACAAAATGAACATATAATCAATCATTTTTTTGTATAAACGTTCAAATTCGAAATTTTTTGTTTTTGTAAGCACATCGATGCGTGTATTTTTTTTGTTTGTGCGATATGATAAGCAAAAACAAGCAAAGGAGGAATAACAGATGTGGCATTATGCAAAACCAATCGTCGTTGTTAGTGAATGTCTCGGTTTTTCTCCTTGTCGGTATAACGGTGATCAACTAAACGATGAAGTAGTACATAAGCTTGCGCCATTTGTGCAATTTATTCCTGTTTGTCCCGAAGTTCGCATTGGGCTTGGTACGCCACGTGAGACGATTCGGCTCGTTCAAGACGGAGAACAAGTGCGGCTTGTCCAACCATCGACCGAAATGGATATAACCGAGCGAATGAACGAGTTTTCTGCTTCATTTTTAACGCAATTAACGAATGTAGACGGTTTTATTTTAAAAAGTCGGTCGCCATCGTGTGGAATGAAAGATGTCAAAATATATCGTAGTGAACAAAAAGGACCTGCATCAGGAAAGGGAAGCGGGATGTTTGCGAAACATGTGTTACAAATGTTTGCACATAAAGCTGTGGAAGAAGAAGGGAGATTGACGAACTTTGTGATTCGAGAACATTTTTTGACGAAGTTATTTACACTTGCTTTGTTTCGAGAGGTTAAAGAGTCAAAATCACATCATCGTCTCGTTGAGTTTCATGCGGAGCATAAATATTTATTTATGGCGTATCATCAACAAAAATTGAAACAATTAGGAAACATTGTTGCCAATCGAGATCGTTTACCGATGGAAGAAGTATTTTTACATTATGAACAAACATTATATGAACTGTTTGCCCGTCGCTCACGCCGGAATTCAAACATAAATGTTTGTGAACATATGATCGGTTATTTTAAACATGAATTAAGCGGTGATGAAAAACGTTATGTCCATGAGTTGCTACAAAAATATCGCGCGGGCAAGTTACCGCTAAGTAGTGTGACAACGGTTATTCGTTCGTGGGCGATTCGTTATCAAAATAAATATTTACTGAAACAACGATATTTTCAGCCTTATCCAGAACCATTGCTTGATGTGACGGACTCTGGAAAAGGGAGGGACTATTGAAAAAAGCGACAAAGGATTATCCTTGTCGCTTTTTCGTCATAGCATAATACACTGGGATACCAGATAACGTCACAACAATTGATAAAAACGTATCTAACGGTGCATGAAGTACTGTACTCATAATAATATATGCTGTGCCGACAATCGCGACGATTGGAGTAAATGGATAAAGTGGCACTCGATATAATGGTTCATTAGATAAGGGTGATTTCCGTAATAAAAATACCGCATAAAAGGCAAAGCCGTAAAATAAAAAGACGCTAAAAATAGCAATATCCGTTAAGCGATCTGCATTTCCAAGCAACATCATGACAATGGCAATTGCAATTTGTGCCAGTGTCGCAAAGACAGGTGTACGCCATGTTGGATGAATATGAGCCAAATATTTAGAAAAAGGAAACAAACCATCTGTTGCCATAGCAAATGGCATACGTGGAAATGTAAGTATTTTTCCGTTTAAACAGCCGAAAATAGAAATTAAAATACCAATAGCAATGAATTTCCCACCGAATGCCCCAAATAAAATGGTCGCCGCTTCGCTTGCCGCATTCGGTCCAAGTGCAACAATTTCATCGGCACGAAGCACATGAAGCAATGCTACATTCACAGCCACGTAGGCAAACATGACGATAAGAATACCAGTGATAATCGCTTTCGGTAACGTTTTTGCTGGGTTTTTCATTTCACCAGCAACAAATCCAACGTTCATCCATCCGTCATACGCCCACAATGTTGCCAAAACAGCAGCTCCCATACTGATCGTTTGGCTGTTTCCGCTATCCATATTGAGAATAGGTACATTCCCCTTTACTACTCCGAAAATAATAATAAGAAAAATAGGCAATAGTTTCGCCGCAGTTAACACACTTTGAACCATTCCACCAAACTGCGAACCAAGTATATTCACAACGGATAAAAACAAGACCGCAATGATTCCAATCCAAAGCTCACTTTCTTTTGGGAGAGCAAAAACACCTGCAAACAATGCACCAAAATACAACCCTAGTGCACCGATGACGGCAGGACCGTAAATGATTGTTTGCATCCATCCACATAAAAATCCCCAAAACCGTCCATACACTTTTTCGATATACACATACAATCCACCTGTTTCAGGAATTTTTGAACTTACTTCTGCAATTGTTAACCCACTTGCTAAAGTAATGATTCCGCCGATGATCCATGCGAGAAGAGCAAGTGTAGAATTTCCAGTTGAGTCGATGACGATCGCTGGTTTCATAAAAATTCCTGAACCAATGACTGTGCCGATGACGATGGCTGTCGCTGTCATAAAGCCGATGCTTCGTTTTAATTCTGTGTTCATCATGTTGTTCACCTCTAAAGGACAAATGTTTTTTTGTGTCGAACAATCGCTATTATAGCATGAGATGAAGAAAAATTTCTTTTTTTGAAAATTAAAACATTGACACGATAGAAGGAAACGAATAAGATAAAATTAAAGTTGGTTTAAAGGAACTTTTTTAACCTTAATCATCATTGTTTGCTTGTTCCACATGTCACAACATTTTTTGCTTATGCATATGATGGGCGGCAAACAAATTTTTTTGACTTTATTTTGCATTGAGGAAACTTTTATACCCTTATACAACTTTCGAGGAGGATGCATATGAAAAAGTGGATAGTTGTATGGACTGCTTTATTATTGTTGTTTGGTTGTGAAACGAAAGAACATAAAAAAGACGTTATCTATATTGTCGCTACGACAGGGCAAATTGCTGATCTAGTTGAACGTGTCGGAGGAGAGCATGTTCATGTAGAAGCATTAATGGGGCCAGGGGTAGATCCGCATTTGTATAAAGCGACACAAGGAGATATTCAAAAGCTAAGTCAAGCAGACGTCATTTTTTATAACGGTCTTCATTTAGAAGGAAAACTAGGGGAAATATTTTCTAAAATGTCAAAAACGAAAAAGGTTGTCCCAATCAGTGAAGCAATTCCAAAAGAAAAATTAATTGACGTAGATGGAGTATATGATCCGCATATATGGTTTGACCTTGATTTATGGAGTTATGCTGCTCGAACGGTAAAGGATGAGTTAAGTGCGATCGATCCGAAACATAAACAAACTTACGAAGAACGAGCAGAAGAATATATCTCCCAACTGATGAAATTAAAAGAAGAAGCAAAACGAGAAATCAGCTCTATTCCAAAGCAGCAGCGTGTTTTAATTACAGCGCACGATGCCTTTCATTATTTTGGGCGTGCATATGATATTGAAGTAGTTGGATTGCAAGGATTAAGTACGGATGCAGAATATGGACTAAAAGATGTGCAACAACTTGTTGATTTAATCGTGTCTCGGAATATTCAAGCGGTGTTTGTGGAAAGTAGTGTATCGAAAAAAGCGATCGAAGCAGTTGTCGAGGGAGCGAAACAACGTGGACATCATGTCTCGATTGGTGGGGAGCTCTTTTCAGATGCGCTCGGGCGAAAAGGGACAGAAGAAGGAACATTCATTGGTATGTATCGTTACAATGTCAAAACGATTACACAAGCGTTGAAAGGGGAATGAAGATGAATCCGTTAGTTGTAGAACAAATGACAGTTGCATATGACCGGCAGCTTGTATTGGAGGATGTGTCGTTTTCTGTTCCTGAAGGAAAGTTAGTCGGGGTGATCGGCCCGAACGGAGCGGGAAAATCAACGTTAATGAAAGCGATGTTAAATTTTATTCCCCGTATGCACGGACATGTTTTCGTATACGGTCAACCATATGAAAAGCAACGCCATCTTGTTGGATATGTTCCACAACGAAATTCGGTCGATTGGGATTTTCCGACGAATGCGCTTGACGTCGTATTAATGGGGAGATACGGTCATATCGGATTATGGAAACGACCGAGAAAAGAAGACGTAGATATGGCTATGCAATGTTTAGATAAAGTTGGCATGTTGCCGTATGCAAAGCGGCAAATTAGCCAATTATCTGGTGGGCAGCAACAACGTGTATTTTTGGCGCGTGCGCTAGCACAAGACGCTTCCATTTATTTTATGGATGAACCGTTTGTTGGGGTAGATGCAGCCACAGAAAAAGCGATTGTCCAACTGTTAAATGAATTAAAAACGCGTGGAAAAACAGTATTAGTCGTTCATCATGATTTGCAAACGGTACGGGATTATTTTGATTACGTTTTACTGCTAAATAAACGTGTCATTGCATTTGGAGAGACAGAAAGTGTATTTACGTATGACCATATTCAGAAAACGTATGGTGGAAAAGTGACTTTTCTTTCTTCCACACATATTGTGGGGTGAATAGGATGGATATTAATGTTCAATGGGTATTTACAAGCATGGCTTTGCTTGGATTAGCAAGCGGGATGATCGGAACGTTTGCCTTGCTAAAAAAACAAAGTTTAATAGGAGATGCGATGGCGCACGCTGCTCTTCCTGGTATTTGTATCGCTTTTCTTTTATATGGACAAAAATCGCTACTTCTTTTTCTCATTGGCGCTGCTTGTTCGGGATATATTGCGACGATATGCATTCAGTTTATTGTGAAACATACGCGTGTAAAAGAAGATGCCGCGATCGGTATTGTGTTGTCTGTATTTTTTGGTTTAGGCATTGTGCTATTGACATGGATTAATCAACATGAAGGTGGAAATCAAAGTGGAATTCATGACTTTTTGTTTGGAAAGGCAGCGTCATTGACTGGAAGTGATGTCAATGTGTTAACTGTAACAGCTGTAACGGTCATTATTATGATTCTCATTTTCTTTAAAGAGTTTAAAATCATTACATTTGACCGAGCGTTTGCGCAAGGAATTGGTATACCCGTATCGCTGTTAAATGGTGTGCTCATGTTTTTAATCGTTTCTGTTGTTGTTATTGGTTTACAAGCAGTAGGCGTTGTGTTAATGTCCGCACTACTTATTACCCCCGCATTAGCTGCGAGATATTGGACAGAAAAACTTGAATGGATGACGTTATTAGCCGGGGGATTCGGTGCTTTATCAGGGGTGGCCGGGGCATATATTAGTTTAATCGCCTATGCACCCACTGGTCCACTTGTTATTATTTTTGCGACGGTGCTGTTTATTGTTTCATTTTTATTTGCTCCGAAACGTGGTTTATGTAGCAAAATGATTCGGCGCCATATAGAAAGAAAAAAATTGCAATCTCAACAACTGATGTATAAGCGAGGGGAGCAACTATGAGTTATACGATGTGGATTTTACTCACTGCATCTCTTGTCGGCATCAACTGCGGATTAGTCGGTACATTTCTTGTGTTGCGAAAAATGTCAATGCTGTCCGATGCCATTAGCCATAGTGTGTTGCTTGGCATTGTTGGAGCGTATATGGTCAGTCATCATCTGCAAGGTGTGTCTATGCTCGTTGGTGCATTAATTGTTGGATTGCTCACGACATTTCTCGTTCAATGGCTGCATCAAAAAGGGGTTCAAAATGATGCAGCAATCGGAGTTGTGTTTACATGTTTGTTTGCTATCGGTGTTGTTCTCATTTCTCTCTTTGCAGATCGTGTCCATTTAGATGTTGAACATGCATTAATGGGAGAGATTGCATTTGTGCCCTGGGATGTGCTTGAAGTCGGAGGCAAAAGCATCGGTCCGAAAGCGATTTGGTTGCTTGGATTTGTTTTAGCTATCAATATATTTTGCATCGTTTTTGCTTACAAAGAATTAAAAATTAGCTCATTTGATTATGAAATGGCAGTCACGCTCGGCATTCCGGTTGTATTGATTCATTATGTATTAATGGGAATGTTGTCATTAACGACCGTTGCATCATTTGATAGCGTTGGTGCCATTTTAGTAGTAGCGATGCTTATTGTACCGAGTGCAACGGCATACTTATGGACGGATCGGCTAAGTGTGATGCTTATATGCAGTGCGCTCATTGGTGTGTTAGCGTCGATGATCGGTTACATGATTGCAACGGTATTCAATGTATCTATTTCCGGAGCGATTGCTGTATCAACAGGTGTCATCTTTTTTATTTCTTTATGGATCGCGCCAAAACACGGACTATTACGAAAGTGGTTAAAAAAATCTCCTGCCTAGGCAGGAGATTAATCTTTTATTGAGGAAAGAAACGCATCCACAATGCTTACATCATTTGTAATAAGAAAAGCAGGAAGTAATGCAATAATTGTCACAACCGTCGCATAAGAGACAATAATATTTTTCACTATTTTCACTGTGCTCACTTCCTTTTGAATTTATTTTCTTATTTTTCTGTCATTTTGTCAACTTCTTTTTATAAGCAAAATGTTTATAAGAAAATGGTATAATAAAAAAATAGTTGTTTGAAAGGGGGGGTACGGTGCGAATACGAGATTGGGATCGGAATTTACGCATTCGTTTAATTGGAGAGTCATTGGTCGGGGTTACATTTTGGATGATATTTCCTTTTATCGCTATTTATTTTTCAGAGATGTTTGGTAAAGAAAAAACAGGTATATTACTTGTTATTTCGCAATTATTTTCCGTGATTGCTAATTTGCTTGGCGGGTATTTGGCTGATCGATTCGGAAGAAAAAAAATGATGGTGTTTGCTGCTTGTGGACAAGCGCTTGCTTTTTTGTTATTTGCATTGGTCAATTCTCCGTTATTTTCATCGCCGTTCATGAGTTTTATTTGTTTTGCTCTGGTAGGGGTATGTGGTTCACTTTATTGGCCTGCTAGCCAAGCGATGGTGGCTGATGTTGTTTCGGAAAAAGATCAAAGTCGCGTTTTTGCCGTGTTTTACACGATGAATAACGTCATGGTTGTCATCGGTCCGCTGCTCGGTGGAATATTTTATCCTGAGCATCGTTTTTTCCTATTTTTAATTGCGGGAACGTTTTGTGCTATCGTCGCGATTGTTCTTTCCATTTATTTAGAGGAAACAGCACCGATATGGAGAAAAACAACAGGGACGTGGTATATGTTTTTTGTTGAGCAATTAAACAATTATCGTCTCATTGCAAAAGATCGGACGTTCCTTTTATTTATTGTTGCTGGTATTCTTGTGGCACAAACGTTTATGCAACTCGACATTTTACTTCCTGTTTACATAAAGGAAGTTGTTTCAAAACAAACATTATTTTCTGTTGGTTCATGGTCACTTTCGTTGAGCGGGGAGAAAGCGTTTAGTGTCCTAATTGCTGAAAACGGATTGCTTGTCGCTTTATTTACGGTAGCTGTGACGAAGTGGATGGAAAACTATAAAGAAAAATGGGTGTTTGTCTTTTCTTCACTCTTTTACGGAATCGCCATTTTTCTTTTTGGCCAAACCACATCGCTATGGATGATGGTCTTTTTAATTGCTTTATTTACGCTAGCAGAACTGATGACAGTCGGCTTACAACAAACGTTTGTTGCTAAATTAGCACCTGAACATATGCGCGGACAATATTTTGCTGCAGCGAGCTTACGTTTTACGCTTGGGCGCATGATGGCACCACTCGCTTTGACGTTGCCGTTTGCGTATCATTGGACGTTTTTTATCTTAACGTTACTTGCCGTATGTAGTGCTTGGCTGTATGCGATCATGTTTCGAGCAATGGAGGAAAAACAAGCATGATTATTCTCATTCGGCACGGAAAGCCTGTTTGTAAAAGAGGAGGATGGATGACGAGAGAACAATTAATCAACTGGTTAAAAGCATACGATGAGGCGATCGTTTATGACGAGCCTCTATCGTATGCGGAAGCAAAAGAAAAAATAAAATGCGCATCTGTCGTCCTTGTTAGTTCGCTTGCTCGCGCTCGCCATTCAGCGTCTTTATTGCAACCACTAAGTCCAATTGAGGAGCACAAATGGCTAAACGAAGCTCCACTCCCTCAACCGCCAAAGTGGATGAAAGGTGTATATCCGCTATGGATGTGGCTTATTTTGTTGCGCTTGTTATGGTTTTGTGGATATGGAGAGGAGCCTTATACCAAAACAAAGCAGCGAGCGATGAAAGCGGCACAACAGCTCGTCCACTATGCTCGAACGGGAACCGTTGTCGTCATTGGACATGGTTGGTTTCATTTGCTTGTTAGTCGGCAACTCAGACGATATGGATGGTTTGCAAAAAAGAAAAAATGGGCGTATTGGGAAGCTGTGACGTTGTCGTTGACAAGGCGCACACCGTGATGTACATATATGATATGTAGCCCCTTCTTTTTCTCATATTTTCCCTTTTCTTCTCATACATATGATGATGTAAATATGAGAAAAAGAGGGGAAATACGTGTGAATGAACAAGGGGGATTACAAAAAGAAGCGATGACACGAAGCGAACGACGAAAACGAAAACGACAATTTGTTTTTGTGTGTTTATTATTCGTTGTAAGCGCGTGTGTCGTCGGGGCATGGGGAATGGTGAAACGAGAGACGAATGAGCAAAAAGTAATCGAGCAATTCATCATCGCGTTGCGTCAAGAAGATGTACATACGTTGCGTCAATTTATTGATGTACCATTAAATCATAAGTCGCTCTCACCGCTTTTTGCGTATTTGCGCCAACACCCAGAAGGCTATGACCGAATAAGGAAAGAGTTAGAGCGACAAAAAGATGATCGAGTTTACATAAAAGGATTAACGTCAACTCCGCCGATTTTTTTAATGAAATTGTCGCAAGGAACATACAAATTTGAGCCCGCGTTATATCACGTCTATGTACAAACGAATGAGAAAGGGGCGCGTATTTTTATTAACAACGATTATGTTGGAGAAACGAATGTGCCGTTAACGAAAGTCGGGACATATGTTCCTGGTTTATACGAAGTGAAGATCGCTACTGATGAACACGAACGAACGGAAACAATATCACTTTTCGGCGGTGAACGCATTCGGATGATCCGTCTTGATTTCAATTAAAAGGATGCAGCGATACGTTGCGTCTTTTTTTATGAACAATTGAAACATATCTTCTCGCTCGTACGTAATACAGTCAGCGTTTCCATTTAGTAAAAAATCATAGTAAAATAAAGGATCATAGACGATTGGAGGAAAACGATGAAACGATTCATTCGAACGATATGGCGATGGTTTGTGTCATGGAACGTGGGATTATTTAGTGCCCTCATTTCGTTGCTTGCATTTCGTTTGCCGTTTTTTATTTCATTTTTGATCGGTGCAAGCATAGGGGTGATGTAT
Source organism: Anoxybacillus sp. MB8 (assembly GCF_011006755.1). Classification (NCBI taxonomy): domain Bacteria; kingdom Bacillati; phylum Bacillota; class Bacilli; order Caryophanales; family Anoxybacillaceae; genus Anoxybacillus; species Anoxybacillus sp. MB8. Next base: position 12,450 of record NZ_RXXX01000026.1, on the reverse strand, counting down.
TCACTGTATATGAAGAAAAAAGAAAAGAAAAATCTATTATATGATTTTAAGGATGAGCGATTGAAAGATGCGAAAAAAAAGGTTCGGAAAATCGGAAAAAGTTTGTGGAGAATTCGTTCAGTTGCGATGTTTTCTAAACTTTCCCGTTTGTACTCCATCTGTCAAAAAATAATTGAAATTGTCGAAAAACAACCGGATCGTCTCGCTGTCGCGCAACCGTTTTTTAACACAACATTGGACTCCATTGTTACAATTATTGATAAATATATTTATTTAACAAAACAACCCGTAAAAAGTGAGGAGATTCGTCAAGCAATTCATGAAGCAGAGGAAGCGCTTAGCCTTGCGCTAACGAAAGCAGAAAACGAACTGTTGGACATGCTTGAAGAAGATTTGTTTGATTTAAAGACGGAAGTAAAACTTGTGAAACATACGATTGCATCAGATGATCCCCTTTCTTTACCAATAAAACATACAGTAACAATAACGGAGGAGAAAAAGCATGAGCAAAAACGATGAAATGCTTTGGACAAGTTCGATCGATTCGTTGCTTGCTAATCCATTTGGTGAAGTGACAGAAGTAACGGACAAGCCATCATCTTCGCGGTTCATTGACCAATTAAAAGAAGAACATCGTCAAAAAGCGTTAGCACTTGCAGAACAAATTGATCCGCGCAATCATCAAGCTATTTTACAATATGGAGTAGCAGCACAAGCGGAGTTGTCACGCTTCTCACATTCGATTTTAAACCATGTGCAGAAAAAAGATGTTGGACCTGTTGGAGAAGTCATTCAAGAGCTAATGACAAAAATGAAAGAAGTAAACGTTGAAGATTTTGCAATGAACAAAAAAAGCTTTTTCGCGCGCATGTTTCAATCTGTCACACAGTCTGTGCAACATATTTTATCTAAATATCAAAAATTAGGTGTCGACATTGATCGGATTGCTGATCAACTTGAAAAACATCGCCAAATGTTATTTCGTGACATCATGATGTTAGAAACATTGTATGAAAAAAATAAAGAGTACTTTGATGCCTTAAACATTTACATCGCCGCAGCTGAGTTGAAGCTCGAACAACTGCGAACAAAAACGATTCCAGAGCTAGAGAAAAAAGCGTTACAGTCACAAAATCAAATGGATGTGCAAGAAGTAAATGATATGATTCAATTTGCTGACCGACTTGAAAAACGCATTCATGATTTAAAATTAAGTCGGCAAATTACGATTCAAACGGCACCACAAATTCGGCTCATTCAACATGTCAATCAAACGTTAGTCGAGCGCATTCAATCGTCCATTTTGACAGCCATTCCGCTTTGGAAAAATCAGCTTGTTATCGCACTAACACTCCTTCGACAAAAGAAAGCGGTAGAAGCGCAAAAAGCGGTAACAAAAACGACGAATGAGCTGTTGTTGCGCAACTCAGAAATGTTAAAAATGAATACAATTGAAGCGGCAAAAGAAAATGAAGAAGGGCTTGTCAGCATCGAAACGTTAAAGAAGACGCAAGAAAATTTATTAGAAACACTCGAAGAAACGTTAAAAATTCAACAAGAAGGTCGCATGAAGCGTCAGCGAGTAGAGCAAGAGCTTATCGAAATGGAAGAACAATTAAAACAACGACTACTTACGTTAAAAAGGGCTGAATAAAATCAGCTCTTTTTTATTGATTTTATATACCTGTTAGGGTATGATGTGTAAGGGAGGTAAGACAATATGATTTATACAGTCATTGTTTTGTTCGTACTACATGCTTTGTATTATCGTTATGTACCTGTTCGTGGTGTCAAAGAGTTGACATCTTTATCATCATATGAACATGTGACGTTGCTTGATGTGCGTGACTACAATGAGAAAGATGAGATAAATGGAGCGCTCCGGATTCCGGTTGCGTACTTAAAACGTCATTATCAAGCCATTCCAAATCGTCAAGTGATCATTATTGCAAAAAGCCATTTAGAGAAAAATGTCGCGATTCGATTGCTTAGACGTTATCATTTTTCTGTACAAGGATATTATATAAAAGAACATGAGCATGCAAATGCGTTAAAGATGGTAAAATGTCACTAACTGTTCAAACTTTATGAAATGATTATTTGGTATAATACGGTTACACGTACTTGTATATGGAGGGGATAGATGATGAGAAAAATTGTGATTGTTGGCGGTGTAGCTGGAGGAGCTTCTGCCGCAGCACGTTTGCGTCGGTTAAGCGAAAAAGATGAAATTATTATGTTTGAACGAGGTGAATATATTTCATTTGCAAACTGTGGGCTTCCGTACTATATTGGGGACGTCATTCAAGAGCGAAGCAAGCTACTTGTACAGACGGTTGATGGCATGTCCAAACGATTTCGCATTGATGTGCGCAATTTAAGTGAAGTCACAAGCATTAATCGTGAACGGAAAACGGTCACTGTCACCAATTTACGAACAAATGAACAGTATGAACAACCGTATGATGTTCTTATTTTGTCGCCAGGTGCCAAGCCGATCGTACCACCAATTCCGGGAATTGATGAGGCAAAAGCACTTTTTACGTTGCGCAATGTACCGGATACAGACCGTATTCGCTCGTTTGTTGATAATGAAAAACCGAAACGTGCTGTCGTCATCGGTGGGGGATTTATTGGTGTAGAAATGGCTGAAAATTTGACAGAGCGCGGTGTACATGTGACGCTTGTAGAAATGGCAAATCAAGTGATGGCACCGATTGATTACGAGATGGCAGCAATTGTGCACACACATATGAAAGAACACGGTGTCGATTTAATTTTAGAAGACGGTGTGCAATCGTTTGAAAACGAAGGACGACGCGTCGTGTTAAAAAGCGGTCGTACGATCGAAACAGATATGATCATTTTAGCCATTGGTGTTCAGCCGGAAAATCAGTTGGCAAAAGAAGCAGGATTGGAACTTGGTTTTCGTGGTGCCATTAAAGTAAATGAACATTTACAAACGTCTGATCCAAATATTTTTGCAATCGGTGATGCAATTGAAGTAAAAAGCTTTATTCACGGATTTGAAACGTTTATTCCGCTTGCATGGCCAGCGAACCGTCAAGGTCGACTAGTCGCCGACTACATTAACGGTCGCGATGTAAAGTACAACGGAACGCTCGGTACGTCGATCGCTAAAATTTTTCATATGACAGTAGCGGCAACAGGATTGAATGAAAAAATATTAAAACATCATGGTGTCGATTATGAAGTCGTTCACGTTCATCCAATGAGCCATGCAAGCTATTATCCAGGTGCAACGCAAATGACATTAAAGTTAATTTTCGATCGTCAAGGTCGAATTTATGGAGCACAAGCAGTTGGACAAGATGGAGTCGACAAGCGCATTGACGTCATTGCAACGGCGATAAAAGGTGGATTAACTGTATACGATTTGCCTGATTTAGAGTTAGCCTATGCGCCTCCATTTTCATCAGCGAAAGATCCAGTCAATATGGCTGGATATGTAGCGTCAAACGTGCTAGATGGTATGGTTGAAACGGTACAATGGCATGAAATTGATGACATTGTCGCTAACGGCGGGGTGCTCATTGACGTTCGCACACCGAAAGAATTAGAGACAAGAGGGATGATTCCAGGAAGCATCAACATTCCACTTGATGATTTGCGTGACCGTCTTCATGAATTGCCGAAAGATCAAACGATTTATGTCACATGTCAAGTCGGTCTACGTGGATACTTAGCAACGCGCATTTTACAAGAACATGGTTTTCAAGCAAAAAATTTAGACGGCGGTTATAAACTGTATTCAAGTGTAAAATAAGGGGGATTGACATGTTTGAAAATATTTTACCAACACAAGCGGACGTATTGCGTCATGAAGCAAATGTTGAAGTGCTAGACGTTCGTGAAGCACACGAAGTAGCGGCAGGAAAAATTCCAAACGCACGCCATATTCCGCTCGGCCAGCTGTTTGCTCGCTTAAACGAACTTGATCCGGACAAAACGTACATCGTCGTTTGCCATTCCGGTGGTCGAAGTGCATTAGCATGCGAATGGCTAGCAGAACGCGGTTTCCATGTAAAAAACATGGTCGGCGGCATGATGAGTTGGGAAGGAGAAGTGGAATAAAAGACTGGCGATGTGCCAGTCTTATTTTTTATGCATTTTTAATCGTTTTATTGTAAAATGAAAGACATGTATTGGAAGAGAGATATGAATGAAGGGGAATACGTATGTGGAAAAATAAAAATATTATTCTTATTTTCATAGGGGAGTTTATTGCAGGGATTGGCTTATGGCTCGGAATTATTGGGAATTTAGAATTTATGCAGAAACATATTCCTTCTGACTTTGTGAAGTCGCTTATTTTATTTTCTGGTTTGCTTGCTGGTGTGATCGTTAGTCCAATAGCGGGGAGATGGATTGATACATATAACAAAAAACATATTCTTCTATACGCTGGAATCGGTCGTGTAGGGAGCGTCCTTTTTATGTTATTCGCTTTAAAATATGAATCTATTTTTCTCATGATTTGTTTTATGATCTCGATTCAAATAGCGGCAGCTTTTTATTTTCCAACGTTACAAGCCATTATTCCACTTGCGGTAACGGATGAGAAGCAATTGATGACCGTCAATGGAATGCATATGAACATTTCTGCACTATCACGTATTGCTGGTACTGCTTTCGGTGGTGCGCTACTGATGATTACGAGTTTACAAACGTTATATATTGGAGCGATGATTGCATATATTTTACTATTTTTCCTTACGTTTTTTATTGATATAAAAGAAGAAAGGCGTGAAACAAAACACAGTAAGAAAGAAAAACAGCGATTTACAGACATATTTCCAATCATTCGTCAATTGCCTATCGTTTATATTGCGGTTGTTTTAACGATTGTGCCTCAGCTGTTTATTGGCGGATTTAATTTAATGGTCATCAATATTAGTGAATTGCAACATGACCCGTCAATTAAAGGATGGCTATATACTATTGAAGGAATCGGATTTTTGTTCGGAGCGTTTTTCATTAAATATGCTGCTCATGAAAAAGCGTATATAAAATGGATGTACGCATTAACATGTTTCATTGCTTTTGCACAACTATCTCTACATTTTGCTCATATCAAATGGGTTTCGCTCGCTTCTTTTGGATTGTTCGGTATATCTGTCGGTTGCTTTTTTCCAATGATTGCGACCATTTTTCAAACAAATGTTCCAAAGCTATACCACGGTCGATTTTTTTCATTTAAAAATATGTTTGATCGCGTGACGTTCCAAATCGTATTGTTAGCTTCTGGATTTTTGTTAGATACCATTGGATTAGAAAATATGGTCGTTTTGTTTGGATCTTTATCACTTTTGTTAATGACATACACGATGTTTCGTAAAAAAGAAGAGTTAAAAAGCGAAGGAGCATAAATCCCTTCGCTTTTAACCAATAATAATGCGTTCTTTTGGATAATGGTACGTCTCTTTTGGATGGTTGCCGCGAATAAGAAACAAAAACGATAAAATGCCAATTCTCCCAATAAACATTAAGGCAGTAATGACTAGTTTTCCAAATGTGCTTAGTTGGGATGTAATTCCCATGGATAAACCCGTCGTTCCAAATGCAGAGCATACTTCAAAAACGATTTCGATCATTGTAAAAGGCTCTGAAAAAGAAAGAAACACAACGGCTAAAAAGCAAAGAATAAGAGCTGTTCCAAACACAATAAACGACTTTAATATATCTTCATGATGAATCTCTCGTTGAAACACTTTAATCGAGTTTTTTCCTTTCGCATAAAAGAAAATCGTTAACATCACAATAGCAAACGTCGTCGTTCGAATCCCTCCCCCTACACTACTTGGAGAGGCACCGATAAACATGAGGACACTTAAAACAAGTAGCGTAGGTTCAGAAAAGTCGGCGACATCCATCGTTGCTAATCCACCATTGCGGGAAGAAATGGATTGAAATAACGCGTAAAAAAGCGACTCATGCCATGTTTTATTCGCAAAAAAACGATTCCATTCAATGAATAAAATAAACCATGTCCCGAATAAAACGAGAAGAAAAAATGTGACGGTCGTTAATTTTGTGAAAAGCGAAAAACGATATTGTTTCTTTTGACGATGGAAGAAAAATTCTTTCACTTCAATAAGCACAGGAAAACCAATTGCACCTAAAACGAGCAAAATCATATGTATCGTTTGGACGAAATAATCGTGAGCAAATGGAATAAGCGACTGTCCTGTAATGTCAAATCCAGCGTTCGTTGTTGCGCTCACCGATGCAAAGAAGCCTTGGAAAAACGCTTCTTTCCATGACGGAAAGTAACGGAGAAAATATACACCTAAAATCACCGCACCAATGATTTCAATAGCAATAATGAGAGTTAAAATTTCTTTCATTAGCTTTACTAATCCAGCAAATGTTGAACGGTTTTGATCTGTCATAATCAGTTGTCGTTCGCGAAACCCAATTTTTTTCCCGAACATCAGCCAAATAAATGTTCCAAGTGCCATAATGCCAATTCCGCCAAATTGAAGAATAAAAGCTAATACAAATATACCAGGCGTATTGAAAGTATGAGCTGTTGATACGACCGTGAGGCCTGTTACACTAATGGCGCTGACTGCGGTGAATAACGCATCAACAAAGCTAATTTTTACCCCAGGCTGATGAAAAATAGGAAGCCATAGTAAAAATGTCGATATGCAAACAGCTACAAAGTAAAATAAGACGATAAGCTGAACGGTAGATAGGCGCGATAATTTTCGAGATTTCACAGCTTTACTCCCTCGCATGTTTTCGTTTTACACATATTTTGATTTTGGCAAATGACAAAAAGGAATGCAAGTCTGTTTTTTCACGAAGCAATATTTGTATTTATAAATTTTGTTACATTTGATAAAATAGTGTTGCTCATTGATTCACAAAAGTGGAGGGGGACAATCGTGAAGACGCGTGGAAAAATTGTAGCTGTATATATTCTGACCGTTTTTATATTAGTGGGGCTTATTAACGGTATGATTTATGTTCAATTTCAATCATTAATCGCTAATAAAGTGATAACGACAAACGCTCAGCTTGCTTTGCAATTGATTGATGCGAAGTTTGTTGGGGAGTGGCAAATGAAGGACGGCAAACTGTATAAAGGAGAAGTAGAAATTAACAACAACGAGAAGGTTGTTGATTACGTAAAGGAAGTTGTTGGGGCAGACAGTACCATTTTTCTTAACGATGAACGTGTTACCACCACAATTATGAAGAATGGCGAGAGACAAATAGGAACGAAAGCAGATCCGAAAGTTGTACAGGAAGTCATTCATGGTGGAAAACGTTACATCGGTGAAGCGAACGTACTTGGGGAACCGTATGTAACGAGTTATTTACCCATTACAAACGACCGTGATGAAGTCATCGGTATGTTTTTTGTCGGTATGCCAAAACAAATCGTCAATCAAGAGATTAATAACGTTATTGTAAAAGTCATTGCTATTTCTGCATTGTTCGTTATTGTTGGAGTCATCGCATATCATTTCTTTATTTCTATTCGAATCATGAAACCGTTACATATCGCCAAACAACATCTCGAGCAAATGGCTAGCGGCGATTTTAGCAAGCAGGTACCTGAAACACTTCTCGAGTCAAAAGACGAATTTGGCGAAATGGCGCGCGCGCTCGCTGAGACGAAAAAAGCGCTGCGACATATAGCCATTCACATTCAGACGCAAGCGGATGCCATCGACCAACAATCAAGCGCACTATCAGCTACTTCACAACAAATGTCTGCATCTACTGAAGAAGTGGCAGCAACGATGGAACAAGTATCGCAAGGAGCGACCACACAAGCGAACGATTTAGCCGATATGACCCATTCTCTTTCTTATTTAACAGAGAAAGTCGAACGTGTATATGTAGAACTTGAAAATGTCAAACAAGAGGCGGTTCGTACGTCTGAACGAGCAGATATTGGTAAAAAAGAAATGGATGTATTAATTGCTTCGATCGAACAAATTAAACAAGCGTTTGAAACGGTGACAAACCATGTTCGGACATTAACGACATCTGTACAGAAAATTAGTGGAATTACGGAAATGATTTCAACGATTTCGGATCAGACAAACTTATTAGCCTTAAACGCTGCCATTGAAGCGGCACGTGCTGGGGAGGCAGGAAAAGGGTTTGCTGTTGTTGCTGATGAGGTGCGTAAATTAGCTGAACAGTCTAAATCATTTACAGAGGACATCGTTCATCTCATTTCATCTATTAGTAAAAATACAGAAGATGTCATTCATACATCGGAAGAAGTGGAACACTTTATTAAAGATCAAGCAAATGCCGTCGAAAAAACGGTTCGTTCGTTTGCTGATATTTTAACATCCATTAGTCATATCGCACCTTTACTTGTTTCGACTGAACAAGCGATGGATGAAATTGTGAAAGAAAAAGATAAAGTGATTGCTCGTATTGAACAAATTAGTGCCGTGGCTGAAGAAAACTCAGCAGCGACAGAGGAAGTTACTGCCTCATCAGAGGAATTAACCGCATCAGCCCAAGAAGTAGCCGCAACCGCTCAACGGTTGTATGACATTGCAGAAAAGATGAAAGAAACAACCAATCGATTTACCGTGTAAAGCGACAGAAAATCTGTCGCTTTAAAAATATTGTAAACGTTATCAAAACGAATTATAGTAAAATTAGGTGAAGACAATGGCACAAAAAAAATGGACAATTATCTTAATTGTTTTGTTTGTTTTATTTCTGTACGTATTTTTCTACTTCATTATTGTGACACAGCAACTTGAAAGGACTGTTGCTCGTTTGCAATATCAACCGAAACACATGTCCCAATATCCACATATTGTTTTAATATCTCAAGTATTTGATAATCCATATTGGAGAAAAATTGAGAATGGAGCAAAAGAGGCAGCAAAACAGTATAATATCAATATTGAATATACTGGTCCGCTTCAAACAAGTATTGATGAACAAGTAAAATTGCTAGAAAAAGCGATTGCCTCTCGGGTAGATGGCATCATTGTTCAAAATTTAAAAGACGAAGCATTTACACCGCTGATTGACAAAGCTATTTCGCGAAATATCCCTGTGATTACAATTGATGCTGATGCTCCGAAAAGTCGACGCATCGCTTATGTTGGAACAAATAATTTTGAAGCAGGACAGCTGCTTGGAAAGGCAGTTGTTTCTCGCGTAGACGGAGAGCGAGCGATTGGAGTAATCATTGGAACCGATACATCAGAAAACCAACGCCTACGTTTGCAAGGGTTTTTATCTGTTATTGCTGAGCATCCGCGCTTACAAGTTGTTTCCGTTACATCATCGAACATTTCTCGCATTCAAGCCTCGATTCAAGCGGAACAAATGTTGCGAAAACATCCGAATATTTCTGTTATGGTCGGCACGAGTGCACTCGATGCGATTGGAATTCGAATGGCGGTAAAAAACTTACATCGTGAAAACATTCAAATTTTCGGTTTTGACGATGTGGAAGAGACAATGGAAGCGATTAAAGAAGGGGACATTGTGGCTACGGTCGTCCAAAAACCTTACGATATGGGATATTCCGCAGTCAAATTAATGGTTGACCATCTTTCTGGCAAACAAATTGATAAAGAACATTTTACAGCGATTGAAGTCATCGACCGTCAAAACGTTCAGCAGGGGAGAAACAAATGAAAATCCGGACGAAATTATTTGTTTTTATTCCACTTCTCGTTCTTTTATTGAATTGTATCGCGTTTTTTATTTTTCAAAGTGGAAAAAAGGTACAAGAAAGTTACGATGTCATGATGCAGCGCATTTTTTTATATAAACAAATTTCGCTTGAAACACAAGAAAATGTGCGTTTTTTAAGCAGTTATTTAATTCATCAAGATGAAAATAGCTATAAAGAGTTAATCGAACATAAAAAAAAATTAGAGGTGCTACAAAGTTTGCTAACTGAAAGAAAACTAGAAGGAAATGACGCTTTTATACTCGAAAACTATAAAAATATGCTGAGTGTATTTTTGCAAAGAGAACAGTCAATCATAAATCAACTGATAAACAAACACCTCACAGGATATGCTGATCAATATAACGAAATTGAAAAAATTGCTTCATTTATTCGCGAAGATAGTCAAGCGCTCGTTGATGTTGAACTAAGCTTATATCAACCGGTGTATAAGCAGATGTTACAACATACAGCACGAATGAATGAATTAGGCGGGATGCTGTTTATTTTAACAACGATTTTAAGCATCGTATTTGCAATATGGTTATCACGAACGATCGTCATTCCAATTCATCATCTTGTTCATGCGGCGAAAAACATCTCAGCGGGTCAACTGGACACGCGAATCCCCCGCTTTGATGGACATGATGAAATTGGTTTGCTCGGTAAAACATTTCAACATATGATTGAAAATTTGCGCATATTAATCTCTAAAAATATGGAAATATTAGAAAAAGAAAAACTTGTTCGTGAATTAGAGCTAAAAGCGCTCCAAAGTCAAATTAATCCTCACTTTTTATTTAATACGCTAAACGTCATTTCAAAACTTGCTTATATCGAAGGGGCAGAAAAGACAAGCGAACTCACCGTATCCACGTCGAATTTGTTGCGATACAACTTACGAAAGCTCGATCAGCCTGTTACGTTACGTGAAGAAGTAGAGCATGCAAAGGAGTATTTCGCTATTCAAAAAGCCCGTTTTCGCGATCGTGTGACGTTTCAACTTGAAATAGATGAGTCATGTTTAGACCAGCCGATCCCTTGTTTAACGTTGCAACCACTGATTGAAAACGCTTTTATTCATGGTATTGAAGGAATGGAAGAAGGAGCAAACATTCGATTAATCATCGAAGAAAAAAGAAATTGCATTCAAGTAACCATCGCCGATAACGGTGTAGGAATGCCGTACGACGTGCAACGAGCAATTATGAACGCATCGTATTCATTCACAAAAACAGGTCATTCCACTGGACTTGGATTAGAAAACGTGCTACGACGCCTGCAACTTTTTTATGGAGTAGAGAAAATACTTGATATAAAAAGCGCACCAAACGAAGGTACAGCCATTATTTTACGACTGCCGAGGAGGGAGAGCGATGTACAAGCTACTTATTGCTGATGATGAGCCGCTAGAGCGTGAAGGGTTGCAATTGATGATTGAACGCGCATTTCCACAGACGTTTACTATTTTTCATGCTGAACATGGTCGAAGTGCCATTCAGCAAGTGGAACAACATCGTCCACATATCATTTTTATGGATATTAAAATGCCGGGCATTCAAGGACTAGAAGCGATTGCGGAAATACGTAAAATGGATGTGCAATCAAAAATTATCATTTTAACAGCATACGATTACTTTACATATGCGAAAGAAGCGATTTCTTTAGGTGTTATCGAATACGTGTTAAAACCGGCTAAAAAGCAACAAATCGTCGAGCTGTTGCAAAAATTGTTACATCAAATTACGGAAGAACAAGCGATGCGTGAACAGCAATTAACAGCTCGTGAAAAACTCGTTCAGCTACAAGCGCTAAGTGAGACAGCTTGGACATGGTTGTTAATGGGGAAAATGGATGAATGTTCTGCTCATACATTTTCCGGCATGGAATTTGAAAAGGGGTATGCAATGGTTATTGAATTAGAAAAAAGTGATGCGTCTGAGCGTGAAAAGTGGGAAGAAATAGTGAAACAATGTATAAAACAACAGCGACATTGTTTATGCAGCCCGCTTAGCCAAAGGCAAATGGCTATTTTTATTGAGGCTGAACAACATGAACGGATCATTTCTTTCGCTCAATCGTTGTTAAAACAGCTCGAGAAAGCATTGCAACAGCGTGTAAAGATAGGGATTGGTACGATTCGCTCGGGAGTAGATGGTCTGAAACGTTCATATAAAGAGGCGTGGACCGCGGTACGCTATGTATCATCATTTAGTCGAACGATACATATTGATGATGTTCCGATCACGGACGAAGTGGAACAAATTCATATAAAGACAAATGGCAACGTCATTGAGCAAGTTGAAATGTTTTTGCACGAAAACTATTGCTATGATATCACGCTTGAAGAGGTAGCAAAATATGTCCATTTAACACCGTATTATTTCAGCAAACTATTTAAAAAAGAAACAGGTCAAACGTTTATCGACTACTTAACCCATTTGCGCATTGAAAAAGCGAAACAGTTGATGCGTGATGAAGGATTAACGGTGAAAGAAGCATGTTATCGCGTTGGATATAAAGATCCGAACTATTTTAGCCGTGTGTTTAAAAAAGTGACAAATATGACACCGACAGAATATCGACAAGAAGTGTGCGAGCGTCTATAAAGCGCTCGCACTTTTTTGTCTTATCGCAAAAAAATGCTAGTTTGTTCTTTTTCACCTCACATTTCGCACCCTCTCGACAAAAATCGGGAGGATTTTTTTATCTTCCTGTCGAATAAAACCTTGGAATACAAGGAAAGCAAAGGA
>NZ_RXXX01000025.1:0-39179 GCF_011006755.1 Anoxybacillus sp. MB8 | reverse complement strand
AGTCCTACATCCAACAAACCTATGGTGTTTCGATGTCACGGGAAGGCATTCGGAAGTTGTTGCATCGTCTTCGCTTGTCATGGACACGTCCGACCTATAAGCTCGTCAAAGGCGATCCTGTACTTCAAGCGGCGTTTGAAAAAGAACTTGAGTTTATAAAAAAAAACTAATCACGGAAGAAATCGTTCTGCTTCATGTCGATGAGACGCATGTTCGCGCCTATCAAGCGCTTCGTACGACATGGGCAGAAGTAGGGAATCAAAAACAAGTGCCAAGCTACGGTCATCACGCCCACGTATCCATTTTTGGTGCCGTCGACGTGCAACAAGGTGATGTCGTGTTTCATCGCGCATCATCCGCCAACGCCGAAACGTTCCTCGACTTTTTGCGCCTGTTAAAAGAGAAATATTCCGACCGATTCATCGTGCTTGTGTTGGACAATGCGCGTATTCATCATGCCAACATGGTTCGAGCCTTCCTTCAAAGCGAAGAAGGCGATGCCTTTCATTTTATTTTTCTCCCGCCGTATTCGCCTCATTTGAATCCGATTGAACGGTTGTGGAAGTGGCTGAAAGACGAAGTCATCGCCAACATCTTGCATAAAGATCAAAAAGACATCGCCCAGTCGATTACTCGGTTTGAACAACACGTCTTACAGCACCCAGATGAGGTGTTACGCCGCATCGGGTGTGCTGTGTAAACCAGAGGTTAAAATGTCAATTTGGATGTATATAGAATATCTTGTAAAAAAACGCTAGGCTCTCTCTGCATACTTAGCACTCCCTAAAATAGTTGACATTAATGAAGGCTTAATATCATCGATAATGACTAAATCTACCTTTTTTTGAAAATGATCTTCCAAACTAAGTTTTAGATCCATATAATTGTCAAACGTCATCGCATCATCTATAAATTCTACTAACACATCAATATCACTTGATTCTCTTTGTTCCCCTCGACTGTAAGAACCAAATATCCCAATTCGCTTTACACCATACTTTTTACTCCACATATCTAAATTTTTAGACATTTCATTGAGTATGTGTTGTTTTGATAACAAATGAATCACCACCTTTTACATACCTGTTATTTTCATTATAACATCTCATTTTTTCATTATTCTTCATAAAAAAGAAAAAACTTTCGCTACTAAAAAAGGTATTCCTTCAACATAGGAATACCCTTTCTCTTCCTTATTTCACATCATATCCTTGCTCTTCAATCGCTTCTTTCAGCTTTTCTACACTTACTTTTGTTTCATCGTAATCTACATCGACTGTACCTTCTTGCAAATGCACTTCGACGCGGCTGACACCATCTAATTGTTCAAGGGCGCTTGTCACCGCTGCTTTGCAATGTCCGCATGTCATTCCTTGTACTTGTAATGTAATCGTCATCATCTATTCCTCCCTAGTTTATATTTTCACACGCTTCAAACGAAGCGCGTTTGTCACAACAGATACAGAGCTAAATGCCATCGCTGCCCCAGCGATCCACGGTTGTAATAGACCAGCCGCTGCGACTGGAATACCAACACTATTATAAAATAATGCCCAAAACAAGTTTTGCCGAATGTTGCGCATCGTTTGTCGGCTCAGTTCAATCGCTTTTGGAATGTGCAACAAGTCGCCGCCAACAAGCGTCACATCCGCTGTTTCGATCGCGACATCTGCGCCAGTGCCAATCGCCATCCCAATATCCGCTTTCGCCAGAGCTGGAGCGTCATTAATGCCGTCGCCGACCATTGCGACTCGTTTTCCTTGTTTTTGCAAATCCTCAACGATGTTCGCTTTATCTTCTGGCAGCACTTCCGAGTATACGTGTTCAATGCCGACTTGTTTCGCAATTGCTTCAGCTGTTCGTTTATTGTCTCCCGTTACCATATACACGTCGATTCCCATTTGTTTTAATGTCGCAATGGCTTGTTTTGACGTTTCCTTGATCGTGTCTGCAACAGCAATCATCCCGGCAAGCTGTCCATTGATCGCAACGAGCATGACCGTTTTTCCTTCGTTTTCAAGCTTTTTCATTTGTTCCTCATGTTCAGCAATAGCGACTGCACGTTCGTTCATTAACTTGCGCGTACCGATGAGCACGTGCTTTCCGTTCACCGTTGCTTCAATTCCATGTCCAACGAGCGCAGAAAAATGAGTCAACGGTTGCGCGACAATTCCGTTTGCTTTTCCGTACGCCACAATCGCTTGCGCTAGCGGATGTTCTGAAGCGCTCTCGGCCGAAACGGCATAGTCGAGCATGTTTTCTTGGAATTGTAACACATCTGTCACTTCTGGTTTTCCTTTTGTCACTGTTCCTGTTTTATCCAATAATACGGCATTGATTTTATGCGTTCCCTCTAGGTACTCACCTCCTTTAAAAAGAATGCCATGTTCTGCTCCTTTCCCTGTTCCGACCATAATCGATGTCGGCGTGGCAAGACCGAGCGCACAAGGACACGCAATGACGAGAACGGCGATGGCCACCTCAAGCGCTTTTGCCAAATCACCCGGCGCAACAAAGAAGTACCATATAATGAATGCAACGACAGCAATTCCGACAACGATTGGGACGAAAATACCGGAAATCGTATCCGCCATTCGCTGAATCGGCGCTTTCGACCCTTGCGCCTCTTCGACGATTTTAATGATATTGGCAAGTGCAGTATCTTTTCCAACTTTTTCCGCACGAATAGTCAGCACCCCATTTGTATTAATCGTTGCCCCGATGACAAAGTCGCCTTCCTTCTTATCCACCGGAATCGATTCCCCCGTAATCATCGATTCGTCAACAGAAGAAGATCCAACAATGACCGTACCGTCTACCGGAATTTTTTCTCCTGGTTTGACAACGATTGTATCGCCGATCACCACTTCTTCGAGCGGAACTTTTATTTCTTCCCCATGTCGAATGACAGTCGCTTCTTTTGCTTGCAGGCTTAGCAACTTAGAGATCGCTTCGGTTGTTCGTCCTTTCGCAAGCGCCTCAAAGTATTTTCCGACAAGCACAAGCGTAATTAAAACAGCGCTCGTTTCAAAATATAATCGCGGTTCATGATTTGTGAGCGCCCGCAACGTTTCAACCAAACTATAAAAATAGGCAGCCGATGTTCCAAGCGCCACGAGGACGTCCATGTTCGCGCTCTTATTTCGTAACGCCCGATACGCCCCGACATAGAAAGGACCGCCGATGTAAAACTGAACGGGTGTCGCTAAAAGAAGCTGAAACCACGGATTCATTAACAGATGCGGCATCGGCAAACCGATATGAAACGGCATATGGGCAACCATCGTATAAAGCAAAGGCAACGATAAAATGATGGAAATGGCGAGTTGCCGTTGTTTTTGTTTAAGCAACTCTTCTTTCCGGCCAGCATCGTCTTGTTCCTCGTTGCGAATTTTCCCTTTATACCCAAGCTTTTTGATTTTCTCTAAAATGTCTTCGACAGATGTAACGCCTTCCTTGTATTCCACAACCGCACTGTTTGTCGCCAAGTTTACCGTCGCGCTTGTCACGCCCTCCATCCGATGTAACCCTTTTTCAATCCGTGTCGCACATGCCGCGCATGTCATCCCTTCAATATCAAGCGTCACTTTTTCTGTCGCAACGCCATATCCTAACTTTTCAATTTTTGCTTCAATGTCTGCAATGGTATATTTATTCGGGTCGTATTGAACGGTCGCTTTTTCCATCGCTAAATTGACAGTCGCTTCAACACCGTCCATTTTATTCAACACTTTTTCAATGCGGGCAGAACAAGCAGCACATGTCATGCCGGTCACTTTTAGTGTCACCGTTCGCATCCATTTCCCTCCCTTACTTTGAAAATTGCTTAATGACATCCATTAATTCGCGAATGGATGCTTCTCCGCTTCCTTCGCGGATCGCTTTCGACACACAATGGCTGACATGGCGTTCTAACAAGTTCAGACCGACTTTATTTAACGCTGCCGTGATTGCAGAAATTTGCACTAAAATATCGATGCAATACCGATTGTCTTCGACCATCTTTTGCACCCCGCGCACTTGGCCTTCAATCCGTTTTAAGCGATTCACAATTTTTTCAATTTCTTCTTCCGTGCGCGGAACCATTTTTTTATCCATATTGTGATCTTCACAATGACTCATCAAATATCACCTCTCTGATTACATTATACCGGTAATGGGTATATAAAGCAACAAAAGAGATGGTTGACATCATCCTTATCAACCATCTTTTCATCATTTATTCACATTTTTTCGCTAGCTGTTCAAACTCTTCCAAAGAAATCTCTCCTTTGGCTAATCGTACTTTCAATATTTCCAGTGGAGAGAGTTCTTCTTTCCGATCATTAATAAAACGATATAAGAGATAAAAACCAACGGCGATTAATACAACCCAAAATAGCATGATCCCCACCATCATGAAAGAACCGCCAAACATCATTGAGTTTCCCTCCTTTTCCTAACTTTAAAACCAATAAGTGATGGTATCTAATATACCAAGTAAAACCATCACGATTCCGGCTGTTTTTTGAACAATCCTCCCTACCTGCCTTCCTTTTTTCATTAGAGTGCCGCTAAATCCTAAGTACCAAAGGACAAAGATAAAGAAAATAACAGGTACAGAAGTTCCAACGGCAAAGATGCTCGGTAATAGCACCCCATAAGACGTTGAATAGACGAGAGGCATGAGAGTGACAAAAAACAGCACAAACATCGTTGGACAAAAAGCTAATGAAAAGCCAAATCCCATGAAAAACGAACCGATTTTTCCTTTTCGCCATCTCTCAGGCACTTTGAACAAGGTAACGTTCCAATACATTTTAAAAAGCCCTAACAAATATAAGCCTACAAGAATGAGAATGGGACCAATAAGCTTTCTTAACCACGGAAAATACAATGTTAGCGTACTTTGAATCTCTTTCCCCATGAGCCAGACAATCAGGCCTAAACCGGAAAAAGCAATGATTTTACCGAAAATAAATAAAAGCAACTCTTTCCAAGCCATTCCTTTTTGCAAAGACTGATTACTGTATAACGTGATCGCTCCTAAATTACCAGTGAGTTGACACGGAGCCATCGCTCCCACTATACCAAGGATAAAGGCTGACAAAATAGGAATCGCTGTCATGCTATTTGCCATATTGAGAAACGGTTGACTTAGAAGGTTACTGATTTGACTCAAGAACGAATACACCCTTCTTCTCACCTTCTTCTTTAATCTGATGTTTATATTGTAGCAGTGAATTTTGCAGAAATTGTGGAGCGAATTAGGTAAACAAAAAGACATGCTATCCCGCATGTCTTTTTATATTTTCCCTTTCGATGCTAGTTTTGTCCAGCTTGCACCGTTATTTTTTGTCATGAAAATATCCCCGTTCATCGTCGCAATTACTATTTCGTTGTCATTTGCTGGATTAGAAGTGATATACATGATATGATCTTTTTCGTCTAATGCAGGAACGGAAAGAACTTCCTCTTGTTTTGTGTCTAATGATTGTTTAATTAGGATAGGTTTATCGTTCTCTACAGCTGCAAATACAATGAATTTTTCTTGGAACGCAAACGTCGTCGTATTGATTTTTCGAGTAAACCGTTCAAACGTATTCCCATTATCTCTCGAAACAAAAATTCCTTCCGATGTACTAATTCCAACCATATTTTCGTCCGTTGGATGGGCTGCAATCGTTCCCGCTGCAGTTTGCGGCAGGCCGTTCAATTGACTTGGCGACCACGTTTTGCCGTCGTCTTTACTGTAAAATACCCCTTGTCCGAGCGTTTTATTTTCTTCTTGGTTCACAACATAAATGGTATGGCTTTTATAGCCAACTGTCATATAATGAAAATCAGATTCTTTATAAAATCCTAAATTCATCAATGTTTGTCCATTATCAAAACTTTTCACGAGACCAAGTGGATTTCCTAAAGATGAACCTTCTTCCGGATGCCCTGATGAATAAAAGCCGTCGTCTGTAGCCGAAAAGCCCATATAATCATGCTTATTAGAAATCGTTTCATACCACTTATTATTTTGGTAAACGAATAAACCTTCATGTGTAGCAAAGTAAATCGCATGTTGGTTGCCTGCATAACCGATTCCATGTAAATGCTCGATCTTTCCTTCTTTTTTTTCTTTAAAGAAAGGATTATTGGTAACAGATACATTCGATTTTGCTTGTTCTTTGCTTGTAATAAAGGCTTGCTCTTTTTCGTTGGAGGATGAACAAGCGCTTAGAAGAAGAATGGATGATGTAATGATGATTGCTTTCGTCATTTTTGTCATGGTTGACTCTCCTTTGTATCATTTAGATTTCGCACATTCTTTTTCATTCGTTTAAGCCTTTTTTCGAGTGATTTTCTTCCAAGTAAACATCAATAAAAAAGTAGATACAAGCGTCAGTATCACTTTCCCTTGCCACGTCCAGTTCATCACTTGATACACCGAATATGCTTCTAACAAAAGTGCTGGCAGCTTTCCGAGCGAGCTGGCGACCAGAAAAAGAAGGAGTGACATGCGTCCAATCGCTGCCACAAACGTCACAAGCCCCGACGGAACAAAAGGAAGAAGACGCAAAGACAAAACAAGAGAAAAGGCTTCTGTCCCTTCTGCCTCAAGCAAACGTTTCACTTTCGGATCGGAAAGCCATTTCGTTTCCGAAAGTTTGCGAAATCCTTTTCGATATAACAAGAATGACACAATCGCACCAACTGCTTCTCCGATAAACGATAAAAACGTGCCTTGCCAAAAACCGAATACCGCCAAGTTAGCCGCCGTAAGAAAGACGCTCGGGACAACGCCTAAAATACTAATTACAATATTAATCCCAATGCTGAGAAGAAAAGCGATCGATGGGTACGTATGAAATAAAGCAATTACTTGCTCTTCCATTTATATCCGACTCCCCAAACCGTTTGCAAAAACTCATCAATCGGAAAACCAGCTTGACGGAGCTTTTCGCGAATATTTTTCACATGTGAATCAATTGTCCGTTCTTCTGTATTGGCGTTATACCCCCACAATGTCACGATCAGCTGTTCGCGGCTAAATACGCGGTTTGGGTTTTTGAGAAAAAGCCCTAGCATGGCAAACTCTTTTGGCGTGAGAAAAATATCGTGCCCGGCATATTGGGCTTTATGTTGCGCCTCATCCCAAACTAAGCCGTGAAACTCCAGTTTCGTTTGTTTGCCTACAGAACGACGCAATACCGCCTCCATTCTCGCAAGCAATTCCGATTCGTCAAACGGTTTTGTAATATAGTCGTCCGCGCCGATTTTTAGTCCTTGGACAACATCTGTCGTCGCATCTCTTGCGGTAACCATAATAATCGGGACGTTTGAAAATTTACGGATTTGTTTGCACGTCTCCCATCCGTCCATCTCTGGCATCATCACATCAAGCAACACGATGTCTACTTCGCCATTTTCTAAATAGCGAACAGCGGACTCTCCTGACTCGCATTTCACACAACGATACCCGTTTGGGATTAAATACAGCTCTAATAAATCCAACATTCGTTTTTCGTCATCCACCAGTAAAACGGTATACACCTTCATTCACCCCTCGGCAACGTAATGATGATGCTTGTCCCTTTTCCGAATTGGCTTATCGCATGAATCGAACCGCCATGCGCTTCAACAATTTCTTTGGCAATCGCCAGACCTAACCCTGTGCCCCCGCCTGTTCGCGACCGTGATTTATCGACTCGATAAAACCGTTCAAAAATGTGTGGCAAATCTTTTTCAGGGATGCCGATTCCTTCATCAGAAATGATGAGGATCACGTTCTTTTTCTCTGTTTTCACGTCAATAGAAACAGTAGAACCTTGGCGAGAATATTTTAACGCATTGTCTAAAAGATTCATCATCACTTGTTCAAACCGCTGTTGATCGATATGGACGGTAACGTTTTCCTCACAGCGGTAGACAAGCGACATATTTTTCGTGTGAAATGCAGGATACATTTTTTCGTATATTTTTTTCAAAAAAAGGCATAGTGAAATTGGCTCTTTCTTAATTTGAAACGAATGTTGATCCATTTTCGCAAGCTCAAACAAATCTTTCACTAGCTTTTGCATATGCTCTGCTTCTTCATAAATAATGGATAAATATTTCGCTCGTTCTTCCTCAGCAATATTCGGTCTGCGCGCAACGTCCGCATATCCTTTCACATATGTGAGCGGGGTGCGCAGTTCATGCGAAATGCTCGCTAAAAATTCGTTTCGTTCTTTTTTCAAATATTCTAAGTCGGTCGCAAGTGTTTGGATCGCTTTTCCGAGTTGCGCTAGCTCGTCCTCCCCTTTCACTTGCAGACGGACAGAAAAATCTCCCTTGCTCAGTTTTTCGGTCGCTTGTTTCATGCGAATAAGCGGAATCGTAATGACTCTTGATAAGAAAAACATCGTCAAAATCGTCAAAAAGACAGAAACAATGCCGACAACGAGAAAATGATGTTTTAATTTGGCAATCATATTTTGAATAGAAGCCGTCCGCTGAAACATATATACATATCCTTTTGTCTTGCCGTCCATCCGAATCGGGCTAGCGGTGGCAATATACGATTCGTTTTTCCAGTTGTTTTGCACAACCATCCCGCTGTGAGGAATGCGGATAGCATCGGCATGAGGAATGATTTTTTTGGCAAACGGCAAAATGTGATCGGAAAAATATAAAATGTCTCCTTTCTCATCTGTAATGACGACATCCGTCTCCGCTTCCGACTCCATCATGACGACATGTTCTAACGTGACTTCATCGTAATGACTTTCTAACACGGCCCGATGATTGTTGCCTCTTGCTAGTAATTGTTCAAATTCTTCATCAACCTTCGCATGAACAAGCGTCACATATAAAGCCACAAATAAAACTGTTTCAACCCCTAGCACAAAGACAAAAAATAATAGCCCTAACTTAAATGAAAGCTTTCGCACAAACAATTCCTTCCCTTATTGGTGTTTTTCTTCATTATAGCAGAAAAAATATGGAGAAAATGTGGAGGGACGATATGCACCTGTGGAGTTGTGATAGAGGACTAGCATGATCGCTCCAATATTTGCATCGATTATTTCTATATTTATCCAATACGTTTTTATCGCTGTGTCCTTTTCATCACCGCAAAAAGTTTGATATCCGTGAACTTATGAAGATTGTGTAAATAAAATTCATAAAATTATAAAAATAACACATATGGATCGCATCGTTATTTTTCAACTACTGCGAGGCAAGCCATAGGCTTGCCTCGGTGATCGAAAAAAGTACGTTAAACTCCTCAGTTGTATCTATACTGAAAATACCCGAACTCCAAAATGCGTAAAGTTGTAGCATTCAACATAGGGACATTTTCATCCTTCCGATGATGACGAAAATGTTTCGTCATGGAAGTCTATATAACATCACAAGTTACACTTCATTCTTGCTTCTAAATCTTGCTTCTTTCATTTTTCTCTTTGCATTTCTAAAACCAACTACAATAAGCAACATATATACAATAACAACAATCCCGATACGTAGATAAGGGGGGATGAAATCAAAAAGAGTAGTATAAATAAAGATAAACATTAATAATATAGGAGCAACAACGTAAACAATATGACTAGTATCTTTTTTCTTAACAGCATAAAATAGTTGCCAATAAATAAAGACCACTAGGAAAATTCCGTTTATTTCGTAAGCTCCCACTATAAGCCCTCCTAGTTACCTGCAGCTGAGTACCCTTTTCTAAAACCATTCGCAAATATAACGATATCAGGTATGAATCCCCATATTCCTATCGCTTTGATCGCTCCTTTAGCTGCTCCTTTGATCATCGCTTGTGTTGCTGCCTTTTCAATTCTCCCAGCTGCCAATCTTGTTTCTGCTTGAGATATCTTAGTTCTCACTTCTGCTTCTGCTTCTTTCCAACCATTACGGGCACCTACTGTAGCCGGGCCTGCCTTACTAGCAGTATTAGCAGCACCACTCCAATTAATTCCATAAGAAGCTGCTACATCCTTTAATCCTTGCTTAATTCCTGATTCAATTTTATTCCATGTAGACATTGCTAACCATCCTTTCCACTAGAAACGAAGTGTAGTGATAAGTAATGAATAGCTGTATTCCATAGAATCATTTACCTATATAATAGAAAGTCTTCTTTATCCTTACATATCCCTAAGAAAAATTAAAGCAGTGCCTCTTATATTTTTTCATCAACATGATAGCTATAAAGATTGAGGTACTTCTTACCATATGAGAGCTTTTCTCGCCTTATACGAAAAACACCTTCAGCCAGCTTCCTTCCATTTAACAAATACAAGAAAAATTTATATTCATTCATTTTTTGAACATGCTCTAGGAGCTGATTGTACTCAAGTAAAATAACGTGTGCAAAAGTTCTGTGATAATCCCCTCTCTTTCCAGCTGGTATAACGTCTATATTTCCATATACAAGTTCGCTATTATGTTCGATGATGATGACGACAGGCATATCTCTTTGAATACCATAAAATTCAGAAAAAATACATAGTTCTTGATCATTCATGCTAAAATCACTTATTGGCTGTAATGGAAAAAGCACCCCTTGATGATTTTTTTCCACCCCCATGCATGTTAAACATTTTACTAGGCGAATACCCTTAAAATTCTCATTCATTTTTGCTAATAGGTTGATGTTTATTTCTAGAATTTTTTTATTCATAAAGAAAATACTTACTACATTTTGCCCATTTTCTTCCCCCTTTTCGATTGCATGATTTAAATCAAAAAAACCGTCAGTCGAGTCGATACGACAATAATTTTCCTTGAATTTCACCTCGATCTCTCTTAAAAAAGGTAAATACAATTTCACAGCAAACACACCCAATCGTCGCAATATTCACAATAAAATTTTATCCTCTCCTTTTTTTTTTTTGTCAATATGTTACGATGAAAAAAGGTAAAATTTGAGTGATTTATCAAAAATAGAAGAAGGGGGCAATGGGAAGCATGGAAATGCTAGTCACTATGTGTTTCGAAGCAATAGGTGGATCGTTAGATTTTTTGTTGCTCGGTCAGTTTAGTTATCTCACCGCAAAACGAAAATTAAAACATCTGCAAAAAATAGGAATTATTTCACCACAAAAAACGTTCGAGCGAAATACGATAAAACATATGTTAAAAGACCCTAGCATCACTACATATTTATTTTCAAAAACAAACTTCAAAAAACTTTTGCATGACGAAGATATGGAAAAAAAATTTCATGAAACAATACGTCAATATGTATAAATCGCCCATAGGCAAGTATGGGCGATTATGTTTTTTCTTTGTATAAAGATGCTGTGCCAATTAATATAACCCCTGCCAGCAAAAATGAAACGTATGCAACAAGCGACGCAGTCCCTTGGTTTTTCACCCCGATGCCAACAAACGCCCAAACAAATACAAGTGGATATATGTTATCTCGTTGTCGGATCATGAACAAAAAGGCTAAAGCTGTCGCAATAAGTAACATCACGATTGCCCAAAATGCATCAGATAATCCAAATCCATCCCAACCGTTATATTTTAAAGTAAATGAAATGTTGGCAATCGTTGCAACACTAATCCAACTTAAATAAATAGAAAATGGCAAAAGATCAAAAAAACGTGGATTCGTACGTTTGACCACTGTATATAACGAGATCAGCGTAAAAAGAAGAGAAAGCATCACAATGACCGAAAAGAAAAAATATTCATAATGCCACACAACAATCCATAACGCATTCAATATACAGCTAATAACAAAAGGGACGAGCGCTTGACGATACATTGGCAAGTCGCGTCGTGAAAAAGGAACTTGTCTTAAAATCCAAATCGCCAGTAAGATGTAAATGAGCCCCCAAATCGAAAACACATACCCTGCCGGAGTAAATAAGACGTCTACTTTTCGCGATATTTCCCCTGTCGTCTGACCATTTAACGGAAGCCGCTCAGCAATGATATTCACAACGACCATAACGACATATGCAATCATATAAATAACAAACCGGCTCATCATCATCCCCCATCTCTTCTTTATACATTTATACTATTCCTCTCATGTGGACACGATAACCGTTGGAAACGAAAAGAGACGGCTTCGTATACCGTCTCTCCTATTTTTCACTCCAAATATCCTTCAATGTCCACGCATCGATAGAAAGGACAGTCACGTCCCCGCCTTCTGCGAACAATTCGATTCCTTGGCTCGTTTCGGATGGATAAATTCTTCCTGTCATCACAAGTCGACCATTGTTGACAAATAGTTCGACCGATGAACGATCGATAAAGAAATGGAACGTAACAACATCTCCCTGTTTATCTAGCGCCGCTCGACGAATGCCGCCTTCGCCTTTTCCAGAGCGGTTTCGGTCAAATGTGACAATAGATTGTTCTCCATCATAACGGAAAATCGTTTCTTCGCTTCCGTCTTCCGCACAGCGCACTTTCACACCAAATGCATTTCCTTGAAAATCAGCTACCGAAAAACGAACGAGTAGCTCTAGTCGATCCCCTTTCCATGGAAGTGTATACGTTCCGCCCTCTCCTTTTACTGAGATCGATTTCAGACGCATATGCTCTTGGCGCAATAATTGTAATTCCGGCACCGGCTTCATTAACAGTTTCTCGTCATCTGTCAATTCCAAAAGACGCGGAATCGTTAACGCGCCTGCCCATCCGTGTTGTTGCGTCGGCATTTGCGACTCCCACATGTCCATCCAACCGAACAAAATGCGTCGACCTTTCTCATCTTCAAACGTTTGCGCGGCGTAAAAATCAAATCCTTTATCGAGCTCTTCAAACGCTCCGTGCGCTAGTTTTCCCGTTTCATAATCAAGCGTACCAACAACATAACCTGTTTGATGAAGGTTTTGAAAGCGATCGCCTTCTGGTTCGATTCCTTGCGGTGAAAACAACAAAATATCTTTGCCGTTCAAACGGAAAACATCTGGACACTCCCACATATAGCCTAAGTTGCCATCACTTTGCGCAATGATATTGACATATTCCCAATGGCGCAAATCGTTCGACTTGTATAAAACGACTTTTCCGTTGTTTCCTTCTCTTGTCCCAAGCACCATATACCAATCGTCGCCACGTTTCCACACTTTCGGATCGCGAATATGCCCTTGGCAGTCAAATGGTGGCTCAGAAAGCACCGGATTGTTCGGGTCTTTTTCAAAATGGATGCCGTCTTTGCTTGTTGCAATACATTGATATTGTTTCAGTTCCGTCTGCTCCTCGTTCAGCCAAACATTTCCGGTGTAAATAAGAGTTAGCACTCCTTGATCATTTACCGCGCTTCCTGAAAAACAGCCGCCTTCGTCGTACCATTC
Source organism: Anoxybacillus sp. MB8 (assembly GCF_011006755.1). Lineage (NCBI taxonomy): Bacteria > Bacillati > Bacillota > Bacilli > Caryophanales > Anoxybacillaceae > Anoxybacillus > Anoxybacillus sp. MB8. Next base: position 25,893 of record NZ_RXXX01000025.1, on the reverse strand, counting down.
GCTCGGCGCAAGTGCAATCGGTACACGCTCCCAATACACAAGGTCTTTACTTTTCACATGCCCCCAATGCATCGGCCCCCACTTTGGGCTGTCTGGATGAAACTGATAAAACACATGGTACTCCCCGTTCCATTGAATGAGCCCGTTCGGGTCGTTCATCCAGTTTACAGGCGCCATAATGTGATATGCTAAGCGATACGTACTGTTCATTTTTTCTTTTGCTTGTTGTACTCGTCTTTCTGCTTCATAAATGTGCTTCGTATGTTTCGACATACATTTTCCCCTTCCTCTTTGTTTATATATTAGAAAATGAAAAAATATCATGTGTAGAGAACTGTATATTTGAAAACAAAGTTGAGACAAAATGATTGTTTTGCGCATCATATACTTCTTCTAGTTGCAAACGATCGTTATGAAGGACATATTTTTCAATCGTCTGATGCTGATAATCAACAATCCAATATTCCTTTACCCCTGCTTTTTCATAGTAATAACGCTTTAATAATCGGTCATTTCTTGCAGTGCTTGGAGAAAGAACTTCGACAACGAGGTCTGGGGCGCCATAACAACGCTTATTGCGCAGTTTCTCTTTCTCACAAACAACTGAGATGTCCGGTAACACCGTGACATTTTCTTTTCCTTTTTGCTCATCTTGGAAAAGAAGCACGACTTGCAAATTGCTTCCAAACACAAAACAAGGGCTACCTTTTAACGCGAATGTGATTTCCCCAATTACATTCGCTACAACCCCCTCATGTTCGTATGAGGCTGGAGCCATGAGCACAGGAACGCCTTCGTACAACTCCATTCGTCGTTCTCCGACAAGCTCAAAAAACTCTGCAAGCGTATACAGCTGTTTTTCTTCACGCTCACTCATCTATCTCACCTTCACTCGTTTCTACTCATCCATTGTTCCATATGATGCACAGCGATGCCAGAAAAGCTTTTTGTTCGTGCGTAGTGCTTTTGAACAATCGCCAATTGCTCGTTCATGTACGTCTCGTCTTCTTCAAAAAACGAAACGTCATCCCCTTCATCAACCTGTCCTGTTTCAACCCCCACAACAATTTGCTTCCCGTATTTTCTAGCTATTTGCATCTCTTTTTTCACGATGTCAATGATGTCTCTTGCTTGATCACGATATGCCATCATTGTCACACCGTCTGTATTCGCAATCACCCATTCCGCTAAATTGCTGTTTCCATACCGTACCCCATCAAACCAAAACGGTATATCCACTTCAAACCGTAGCGATCGTTCTTTCGCAAGCTCACGCGCTCGTTGTAACACCGTTTGATACGAAGTGATTGCCCCATTTTGATTTGTCCGCCACCACGCATGCAAGTACGGCTCAACGTCTAAATGTACACCGTAAAACTTTTCATTCTTCTCGGCAACGCTTTCATATTCGACCAGCCATCGAAATAAGCGTTCCATTCCTTCTCCATTTTCAATCCAATTTGGCGCCCCATCGAGCGCATACACACGAATACCTTTTTCGGTTGCACGCCGAACAAATTGACGATACGTATCAATCGGAATTTCTTCATCGATTTGCACGTATACATCGCTCACTTGTTTTTCTTGTAAAAAAGAGAAAACGCGATCTTCGTCTTTCACAAATAACCATGGGTTCCAAAGCCACGTTGCATGCACGGGCTGTCTTTCTTGTGCAAACAAATATACTCCTCCCACAACAAGTGCGAATAAAAATACGATGATGCCAACAATTTTTTTCATTGATATCCCTTCCCATGACCTAATTATCTTTATTTTACTACGTCTTGTATAGAAAAGAGAATGACAAAACGACTTTTTTCACATGATATATAAAAAAGCGGGGATGAAAAATGAACGTACTTTTCTTATTTTTGTCTTTGTTGCTCATTACGACAACACCTGTTCACCGAATACATGACGATATTGTTTGGAACGTGCCAACTGATGAAAAAATGGTCGCGATTACGTTTGACGACGGGCCAGACATATTATACACTCCTGACATTTTAACGATTTTAAAACAGTATGACGCCAAAGCTACTTTTTTCGTCGTTGGGTTTCGTGCTGAAAAATATCCGGATATCATTAAGCGACAAATGAACGAAGGGCATGAAATTGCAAATCATACGTATAAACATCTTGATTTTCGCGGCAAATCTAAACAAACGATTGAGGAAGAAATAAAAAAAAGCGAAGATGTGCTATATGACATTACCGGAGAACGCCCGACGTTATTTCGTCCCCCACTTGGCTACTACAACAAGCAGATCATAGATATCGCCAAACAACGAGGTTATACTGTCGTCATGTGGTCAAAACATCAAGACACATATGACTGGCAAAACCCTGGGACGAGACGAATTGTCCGCCGTGTCATTGAACATATTCAGCCTGGACAAATTATTTTGTTTCACGATCACGGAAGCGGTAGCCGGAAACAAACTGTCCAAGCATTAAAAGAAATTTTACCGATTTTAAAAGAAAAAGGATATACATTTGTCACTATCTCGGAACTGTTAAAACATCATCCAAACTATCGTGATTTAAATTTGTAGCCCCTTCCATATGAGCATATGTTTTGCTTTCTCATACAATCCATTTCATAATAAAAGGGAAAAATATTGGAAAGGAGCATAGAGATGAAAAGTTTACAAGATGCCGCAACGTTACATAACGGTGTCCGTATGCCGTGGCTTGGCTTAGGGGTTTATAAAGTGCAAGAAGGCGATGAAGTCATTCGTTCTGTTCGCACAGCGCTTGAAGTAGGATATCGTCATATTGACACGGCTGCGTTTTATGAAAATGAAGAAGGGGTCGGGCGAGCGATTCGCGAGTCGGCCATTCGTCGTGAAGAAGTTTTTGTCACAACAAAAGTATGGAATTCCGATCAAGGATACGAATCAACATTAAAAGCATTTCATACGAGCTTAAAAAAACTCGGCTTTGATTATATTGATTTGTATTTAGTTCATTGGCCTGTCAAAGAAAAATATAAAGAAACGTACAAGGCGCTCGAAAAGTTGTATAAAGATGGCTTTGTGCGCGCCATTGGGGTGAGCAACTTCCAAATTCACCATTTAGAACATATTCTTGCTGATTGCGAAATAAAACCGATGGTCAACCAAGTGGAGTTTCACCCGCGGTTGACGCAAAAAGAGCTTCTTGCATTTTGTAAACAACACCAAATTCAATTAGAAGCGTGGTCACCACTTATGCGCGGTGGCGAGCTGTTGAACGAACCAACGCTTGTCGACATAGCACAAAAATACGGGAAAACACCAGCTCAAGTCATTTTATGTTGGGACTTACAACACGAAGTCGTCACTATTCCAAAGTCTGTCACGCCTCAACGAATTGCTCAAAACGCAAACATTTTTGACTTTACTTTAACAAAAGAAGAAATGGATGCGATTGACGCGCTAAACGAAAACCGCCGCATCGGTCCCGATCCGGATCATTTTGATTTTTAAAAAGGGGCGACCTATCGTCCCTTATTTTCTTTATCTGTTTTTTGCTGCCTCAACACAGCAACTAAAAGAAGAAGAAGAAATGGGATCACAATTTGAAGTGGAATATGCATATAAATTGTAACGATTTGTAGCCCCTCTTTAATATGTTCAGCAAAATTGCTGGCGATTGCAATGGACAAAAGCAAAACAGAAATACCTAGCGGATAAACAAGACGTTGATATTCTTTAATTTGAAATAAATCTGCCGCTCCGATCACTCCTGCATAAAAAAAGACACCGACTTTGAAAAATCCCCCGACAATGAGTGCAATCATAAATAACACATCTAATCGCTCTAAAAAATTTGCTACACGAATTTCCTGAATCGTATTCAACAAGGGAAAAGTGGAACGTGAAACCGTATCTGCCCCCAATACGGCTATATTCATTGCCATGATGATCGCTAAATTGATGCCACTTAAAAACAAAGCAAGAAACCCTGCCTTCATTACTTTTTCTTGTTTTTGCAAGTAAGGAAAAATCATCGTAAAGACAATCATTTCGCCAAATGGAACATATAGTGTTTGTGTAAATACAACATGAAAAATGGGTTCCCATCCTTCTTCTAATATCGGCTGTAAACGACGAAGATCAACTGCTCCTGCAATGATGATTAGTACAAATCCTAATATAAGTATCCAGTAAAGTGAAAAGAAAAATAATTGACTCGCTCGCGCAATGACTTCAATTCCTTTATAAACAGCATACATTACTGTCAACATCATAACAGTATTTAAAATAAACAAAGGGGTTTCAGGATAGGCAAACGTCAATAGAAGCTCGCCGAAATCGCGTAACACTCGAGCCGCAATGTATAAAAAATAAAGTACATATATAAGCCCCAGTACCTTTCCAAAAAAAGAACCAACAATGCGCTGACTATATGATGTAAGAGGTAGTCTTGGGTAATATGTAAAAAGGCGGTAATAAATGAACAGCAATCCTCCTCCTAAAACCATGCCGCATAAAATAGCAAGCCAAACGTCTTGTTTTGCATCTACTCCAAGTGGAATAACCATGGCGCTACCGTGTTCAAATAAAATGGCAAGCATAAACAATTGTCGCGCACTTATACACGCTCGTTCCACTGCATCTCACCGCCTTTTCACTGAATGTATGAGCGAGTTCTCAATCCTGTTCTTCGAATAAATGAATCGACTTTCACATGAAGTTCTGCTTCAGGGAAATATTTGTTATGCCATGTTTTTTTCATTTCTTTCCATTCCTCTGGATACGTTCGATGAACCACTTCTCCAAATCCAAAAATGTCGCTTTTCTTCTTTTGAGCAGCATGTACTGCCTTTCTCACTTCTTTTTTTATCTCTTGTTGTATTTTTTTTTCGAGCTCTATTATTTGCTTTGGATCTGTGAAGTCCATAGAAATAAATGTTTCGCTAATATCTCCCTCTGTTTTAATAACAACTGATATTATCGGATTTCCGTCTTTTAGTTTTGCTTTTACCTTTGCTTGCGCACGCATAACCTTATAGGACAATCCTTCCTTAGATTCGCCCCAATCAATATTTACATTTGTTTGTTTTACTTTATTAAGCACCCACAATACTCCACGAGCCTCTTCATTTTTCATCCAACCAACAAGCTTCCCATTCTTAAAAACAGCTAATTCAGCAGCGCGAAGACGTGCCGAAGGTTCAATGGTACGAACATTATCTTGTTCGGCTCCCTTTTGCCAATCACCGGCAATACGAAAACTACTTATGACCACTTCTTTTCCATCAAGCGAAAAATTTTCTATTATTTCCCTTATGCGAGTATCAACGTTTTCTCCTAACAAACCTTTTGTAAATTGCAATGTTTTAATTATTTGATTTGCAGGAATTTTATCGATCGGTGTAAGTACAGATAATAATTGTTTCGCTGTTTGCTTACGCGCAATAATAATATTCGCTGCAGGTCGAAACTGGGGATTGCGCTCAACAGCATCAAAAATTTGCTGAATCCCTTCTTTCGCAAGCTCCTCCCCAATGACAACAAGGTTTGTATGAGAATAATATGGAATGCGTGATATTTGTTTTGACGCCTTCCGACTTGCCTCCACTAACGTATCGCCAGTTGATGTATATAAGGCAACGGGAAGTCCTGCGCTCCCTCCTCCTCTTTGAGTCGCCCCTGCTACGTTTCCAGGATTGACAATTTGGAATGTCGACATATATTTTCCATCCCTTTTATCTATACCAACTGCGATAATGAATGCTAAGTCTGTCAGCTCTCTTTTGCTCCAACAACCGTAAATAATACACATAAATAACAGGACAAAGATGAGAAAAAGATATCGTTTAATTTGAATCCCCTTCTTTCTCTGCTCGTTGAGGCGGCTTTGGACGTTGCCCATCCTTTTGACGAACCGTGTCTGTATTCATGATTAAGTGAGGTCTCTCTTTTAAACCCCATAACGGAAAACGTATAAATGTATCACCTATATTTTCTAAAATAAGGGGGGCAAGTGGTGCCATGTATGGCACTCCAAATGAACGAAGACTACATAAATGAATAGTCATTAAAATTACGCCAATCAAAATGCCATAAAAACCAAATAGAGCAGCTAATACCATTAGGGCAAAACGAATTAAACGTGCGGAAATAGCAATTGCAAACGACGGCGTCGCAAAGCTAGCAATTGCTGTGATGGACACAACGATAACCATAGCGGACGAAACAAAACCTGCTTCTACAGCAGCTTGTCCGATGACGAGCGCCCCAACAATCGATACAGCCTGTCCAACAGCCCTTGGCAAGCGCACTCCAGCTTCACGCAAAATTTCAAACGTCACCTCCATGAGTAATGCTTCAATAAAAGCTGGAAAAGGAACCGCTTCACGTTGTGCAGCAATTGCAATGACAAGGGAAGTAGGAATCATTTCTTGATGAAATGTCGTCAGTGCAATATACACAGACGGTGCAACAAGGGAAATAAAAAAAACGAGCATACGTAAAAAACGCAACGCTGTCGCAATATCAAAGCGTGCATAATAATCTTCTACAGCTTGGAAAAATTGTATAAATACGGTTGGGACAATAAGGACAAATGGTGTCCCTTCTACAAAAATAGCGATTCTTCCTTCCAACAAATTGGCCGCAACACTATCTGGTCTTTCCGTATGATAAACAGTTGGAAACGTTGTAAATGATTCATCTTCAATCAGTTGTTCAATATATCCAGATTCAAGAACGCCATCTATACAAATGCGTCGCAATCGACTACGCACTTCTTCAACAATTTTGTCATTTGCAATTCCTTTAATATACATGATACGGACATTTGTTTGTGTCACTTCACCTAGTGTAATGGCTTCTACCCACACATGTGGATTTTGAATTCGTCGTCGAACCATAGCAACATTTGTTGCTAACGATTCTGTAAAACCCTCACGTGGCCCTCGAATAGATAGTTGTGTACTCGGCTCTGTAATCGCACGATACTCACCACCTTTTACTGATACACCAATTGCCTCTAGCATCCCATCAATAAATAAAATGACTTCCCCAGACATAAGCGAGGAAAATATGTCGTGCCATTGCTGAATGCGCCGTGCTGTATTAGTTGTAGCTATTTTTTGTTCAATATAGTCTAGACCGCAACTACTTGAAGGAAGTGATAATTGTACACTTATTTCAAGCAATAATTGCTGAACGATATGTTCATCAACCATTCCGCTTACAAAACAAAGTGCAGCAGGAAAATTATCATCCTTTCCAAGTAAAAAACGGCGGATGATGATATCTGCACTATTTCCAGTAATATCTCGAACTTTTTCTATGTTTGTATGTAAATCTTGATCAATCGTTCCGTATATGCCGTTTGGTGCTAATCCCCCATATGCATGCGTATCCTTTTCTTTCTTACCCTTCGATCGTGTCCACATCTTTCCTCCTCCATCCATTGTCTCCTTGATGGTTAGAATAAGCATATAATGCATATATTATGCAAAAGGAATAAACGTAAAAAATGGTCAGATGCTAAATAAAAAGTGCAGCCATGGGGATGAAGTGATGAAAACTATCGTGGTTTGTATCGCTATTTCTATGTTGTTAGGCGGTATAGCGATTAGCATGAATTTATTGCTAGGAATGAGCATTCATCAAGCTTGGTTTGACATTTTCAATCCTTTTCAAGTAATGGAACCAATTGAAGTAGCCGTTTTGTTCTCACTTATCAGTTTATGGATATTTAACACATGCCTTCACCTGTTTCGAAAAACGAAGCAACATAAAAAACCCGAACAGCGTCCGCATTAAGCGAACACCGTTCGGGTTTTTTCTTTTCTCATCCCTAAAGGAACGTATATACAAAACGGTTCACTTTCCATATAATCACCTGTGACTGCATAGGCGCGAGCGCGGGATCCGCCACAAACGTAGCGAAACTCACAAATGCCGCATTTTCCTTTATATAAGTCTGGTTGGCGCAACTGTTTCATCACTTCCGATTCACGATAAATATACGATAACGGTTGCTCGCGTACGTTGCCGCATACGATTGGAAGCAAGCCGCTTGGCATGACATCTCCTGTATGTGAAACGAAAACGAAACCGTTGCCGTCATTGACGCCTTTTGGCGCCCGTTTTAAGCCGTCAATCATTGAAGCATGATCGGTCGTAATCGCATGCTCATAACGAATATCCCCTGCTTCAATTCGTTTTTCGCGCATTTTTTGTTGAATGACAACACGACGATAATGTTGTGCTGCTGTCGTTTTTATATCATACGGTGCCGTTTTACTTAACTCATACAACCAACGGAACACTTGTTCATGTTCCTCCGGGCTAATGCAATCGCCCATTTGTCCACGGCCGGTCGGAACGAGTAAAAAAATATACCACATTACTGCCTTTAACTCTGCAACTAATTTCGCCATTTGTTCTAAATGATCGTAGTTATAGCGCGAAATGACTGTATTAATTTGTAATGGCATATGTAGCTCATTTAAATAACGAATGTTTTCGATCGTTAAATCAAACGAACCCGGTGTACCGCGAAATCGGTCGTGAATGTCAGCGGTCGGTCCGTCTAAACTAAATGCCCAGCGCGACAGTCCAATCTCTTTTGCCTTTTTCATTTTTTCTTTCGTCACATTTGGTGTCGCACTCGGTGTAATCGAAACGCGCATCCCTTTTTTCATCGCATACGATGCAAGATCAAACAAATCTTCGCGCATCATACAGTCGCCACCTGTAAACACAAGCATCGGATTGTTCATCTCATATATGTCGTCGATAAGATGAAGCCCTTCTTCGTGCGTTAACTCACACGGATCTGGGACAGGTTGGGCATCGGCACGACAATGTACACATTTTAACTGGCAAGCTCTTGTCACTTCCCAAATGACGATAAACGGATTTTCGTTATAATCTACCGCACGCGCATGTTCATGCATATGTCATCACCAGCTTTTCGTGTTATTTTTCACATTCATTATAGACTTATTTTTTCATCATGCGTTCGTGCGTTTTTGACGACTTTTTAAACAAAAAAATCTCCACAAAAATCGTGGAGATTACGCAAAATAAACAATATAAATAACTGCCGCGAGCACGATGCGATAAATGGCAAATGGCACAAGGCGAACGCGGTTAATTAAACGCAAGAAAAAGCGAATGGCTAACAATGCAAAAACAAAAGCACTAATAAAACCGACAATGAAAAATGGTAAAGCATCCATCGTAATGTACTGCCAGTTTTTTAACAACGAAATGGCGCTTGCTCCAGCCATAATTGGCACAGCCATAATAAATGTAAAATCAGCGGCAGCGCGATGACTCATTCCGACAAGTACGCCACCTGAAATGGTCGACCCCGAACGAGAAAACCCTGGCCAAAGGGATAAGCATTGGACGAGACCGACAATGAAAGCTTGCTTATACGTTATATCATCTACTGTTTGCGCTACTTTCGTTCGTTTTCCGAAACGGTCTGCTGCGATCATCAACAACGCTCCAAGCATGAGCCCAATGAGCACCGTTTCCGTCGAAAACAAATGTTCATCAATATAGTCTTCAAATAAAACACCCAACACACCAGCAGGTAAAAGACCGATAAAAATGTGCATAAGTGTCAACCGCGGTCCTTTTCTCACTTCGCTTTTTCGTAAATAAAGCAATTCGAAAAATTTATCTTTAAACACTACAACAGCAGCTAAAACGGAACCGAGCTGAATGACGACTTTAAACGTATTTGCCCCATACTTTCCTAAAAAGTCGCTTGACTTTAGCCACATATCATCAACGATAATCATATGACCTGTCGATGAAACAGGCGCAAACTCTGTCACCCCTTCGACTAGCCCTAAAATAAGCGCTTTCATTAACTCGATTATATGCATGTATGTTCATCCTTTCTAAAACGGTAAAATATGTATAATCCCTTCCATTTGCCTACTCTATTGTACTACAAACCTTCCGTTTCTACTACATGTACATAAAAATCATATCATTTTTTAAAATAATTATATAACAGTTGTTGATTTTTTATTTCTGTTATAATACAATATAACTAACAAAAGCAACGTGTGAAAGGAGTTTTGTTTATGGATATGTACACAAAAGCTTACCAAAGATACGTTGAAAAATGTAATGAATTCGGAATCGAGGCGATTGACTTAATCGAATTTATTCGCAACTTAACAACTGAACAAGTGAAACATATGTTGCAACATTAAAGATTGGAGTGAAACGATGAACGGAAATGCGGATGTGAACGTATAGATCCCCCATTTTATTCTGTAAACAGAATAAAATGGGGGGTTTTTATAATTTTTAAATAAAAATATCATTTTTACTTTACTATTAAATATTAATTTAGTATAATTCTAATGTAATCATTATTATCAACCTCAACAAGTGAACAGCATCATATTTCATTTATACGTAGGAAAGGAGAATAAAAGAATGGAAAACAAATGCCCGTTCCATGGAAGTGTGACGAGTCATGCTTCAAACAAAACAACAAACAAAGACTGGTGGCCGAATCAACTAAACTTAAGCATTCTTCATCAACACGACAGAAAAACGAATCCCCATGACGAAACGTTCGATTATGCAGAGGAATTTCAAACACTCGACTATTGGGCGTTAAAAGAAGATTTGCGTAAACTCATGACGACAAGCCAAGATTGGTGGCCTGCCGACTACGGACATTACGGCCCACTGTTTATCCGCATGGCTTGGCATTCTGCAGGGACGTATCGCATTGGCGACGGACGAGGCGGTGCTTCAACGGGTACGCAACGGTTCGCCCCATTAAACAGTTGGCCAGACAATGCGAACTTAGATAAAGCACGTCGCCTGTTGTGGCCGATTAAACAAAAATACGGCAATAAAATTTCGTGGGCAGATTTAATTGTGTTAGCCGGCAACGTGGCGATTGAGTCAATGGGTGGAAAAACGATCGGTTTTGGCGCTGGTCGCGAGGACGTATGGCATCCAGAAGAAGACATTTATTGGGGAGCGGAAAAAGAATGGCTCGCCTCAGAACGCTATACAGGCGATCGCGAATTAGAAAATCCGCTTGCCGCTGTTCAAATGGGGCTGATTTATGTCAACCCAGAAGGTCCTGATGGCAACCCAGATCCGCTTGCGGCGGCACGTGACATTCGCGAGACGTTTAAACGGATGGGAATGAACGACGAAGAAACAGTGGCGCTCATCGCAGGCGGACATACGTTTGGGAAGGCGCATGGGGCTGGTGCTGCGTCGCATGTCGGCCCTGAGCCAGAAGCAGCTCCGATTGAAGCGCAAGGGTTAGGATGGCTTAGCTCGTACGGAAAAGGAAACGGTCGCGATACGATTACAAGCGGTCTGGAAGGCGCTTGGACGCCAACACCTACGCAGTGGGATAACAGCTATTTACAATTGCTTTTTGAATACGAATGGCAGTTGACGAAAAGTCCAGCTGGTGCGTATCAATGGGAAGCGGTGAATATAAAAGAAGAACATTTAGCGCCTGATGTGGAAGATGCCAATGTGAAAGTGCCGCCGATGATGTTGACGACGGACTTAGCGTTACGCTTTGACCCGATATATGAAAAAATTGCTCGTCGCTTTTATGAACATCCAGAAGAATTTGCGGATGCGTTTGCTCGTGCTTGGTTTAAACTCATTCATCGCGACATGGGGCCGAAAACGAGATATCTCGGTCCAGAAGTACCGAAAGAAGATTTCATTTGGCAAGACCCGATTCCAGAAGCAGAGGTTGAATTAACGGATGCGGAAATTGAAGATATCAAAACGGAAATTTTACATTCAGGGTTAACGATTAGCGAACTTGTGAAAACCGCTTGGGCATCCGCTAGCACGTTCCGTAACTCCGATAAGCGTGGCGGAGCGAACGGTGCGCGCATTCGGCTTGCGCCGCAAAAAGATTGGGAAGTAAACGAACCAGAGCGACTTGCGAAAGTGCTTGCCGTTTATGAAGACATTCAACGCGCGCTCCCTAAAAAAGTGAGCATCGCCGATTTAATCGTACTTGGTGGCAGTGCGGCGGTCGAGAAAGCAGCGCGCGATGCTGGCTTTGACGTCCACGTACCGTTTATGCCTGGACGAGGCGATGCTACGGAGGAACAAACGGATGTGGAAAGCTTTGCCGTATTAGAACCGTTCGCCGACGGATTCCGCAACTATGAAAAGAAAAAATATCGCGTCAGCCCTGAGGAACTGCTTGTCGATAAAGCCCAATTGCTCGGCTTAACCGCCCCAGAGATGACGGTATTAGTCGGTGGCTTGCGTGTGTTAGGAGCAACGTATCGCGATCTTCCTCACGGTGTATTTACGGACCGCATCGGGGTGCTAACAAACGATTTCTTTGTTCATCTTGTCGATATGAACTATGAATGGGTACCAAGGGAAGATGGCTTGTATGACATTCGCGACCGGAAAACGAAGGCTGTTCGTTGGACTGCCACTCGTGTGGATTTAATTTTCGGATCAAACTCGATCCTTCGCTCCTACGCTGAATTTTACGCCCAAGACGACAACAAAGAAAAATTTGTCCGCGACTTTATTCAAGCTTGGGTAAAAGTCATGAACGCCGACCGATTCGACCTTCGGAAAAAAACAAAAACATCGGTTACGATTTAAAGGAGAAAAAGCAGGTGGACGATCGTCTCCCCTGCTTTTTTATCTCTCATAAATAACGATTCCGTCACGCTCAATTTGCCGCGCGATCTCTTTATTCAATGAATCAAAAAACAGCACATCGAACGAATAAATGCCAACCATTTCATCGATTGCATCAATGACTTTCCATTTTTGCTTTCCTGTATAATCAATGCACAAGTCAATATCGGAGTTGTAACGCGCCGTCCCTTTTGCCCGCGAACCGAATAAAACAACTCGTTGGATCTCTTCTTCACTTCGAAAATATGCCATTAAGCGTTCAAATACGGTTTGGGTAATTCCATATGTTGTCACGATCAATCACTTCTTCTTTTATTTTTTGCAACAGCGCTTCAATTGGTTGGACGTATTCATCAACAATTTTTTGCTTCATTTGCTCATAATCTTTGAAACATACTTTCGCCTTTTGAAGACTTTTTTCCATTTTACTATAAATTTTCATAAACAGGACATACAGTCACTAAATTTATTTGTTAAACTTTTCATGACACTACAAAAGGACGCCTAAGCGACGTCCTTTTCACAGCGCCAAATGGATCATTCCATCTGCTTCGATTTCACTCTTGACACTCTTTCCACTTTGACAACTTTTCGATCGACACGACGTAAATCATTTCGACCAACATAACATACATCGTTTCGATCACCACGACGCAAATCACGCAACATTGTTGAAAAGTCTCGCCATTGATTAAGCACCGCTTGAATGAGTTGCACCGTTCCATAACAAGCATCCGTGTCTAATATTTCATCGTCTGTATGTTCCCACTCATATCCTGCAGATAAGTTTACGCTTTGAATGCCATGTTCTGCCCAAATTCTCGTATCGCTACTTCTACCAGCCGTACATGTCCAATGAGTTAATCCAATGTCACGAGCTACTTGTTCAAAAAACTGTCCGTAGCGAATATCGCAAAACGGCTGAATGGTGCCACATGATGTGACGATATCCCCACTTCCCCGCCGATCAACAACAATCGCTGCATCAACGTCCCATAGAAAATATTCCTCTAGGTTCCGCGCTCCAACAAGTCCGCACTCTTCTTCTACGGTAAAAACAAATTTTATCGTTCCGTTAAATGAAGATGTGTCAAGCCATTTCGCAATTTCAAGCAACACAGCCACTCCAGCGCGATCATCCGCTCCTAAAATCCCTTCACTACTTGACCAAATCGCTCCTTGTTTCACAATTGTTCTTCCTGGCGCAAATGCTTCTACCGTATCTAAATGAGCGTTCAACAAAATCGTCGGTCCATGTCCTGTTTTGTACGTCTTTTGCGCCAGCAAATTCCCATATCGATCCACTGTGATATGATCGACATATGGCTTCAGTTTTTCATACACGACAGCGCGAATGTCTCCTTCATTGCCACTTTCCCCTGAGACGCTAAGCAACTGTTCAAGCTCTTGAAGGAAAACCGTTTTTTGAATATATTGTTCTTCTTGTTCTAACCAATCAATTTGTACGTTCCGCATGTTTTCCGCGAGATCAAGAAGCTGTTCTCTGTTCATCCAAAACGCCACCCGATGAGAATAAGACGGTGATAAACGAACATTGACGTGTAGCGCACGGAACAGCTTCATGACTTTCTCCATGTTCATTTCTTTATCAAAATATATATATGGTTGTCTCTTCCCATGGCCATCACAACAAGCAATAGTATACAAGCCAAGACGGTTCAACTCACGAATCACGCCACTAATATACGTATCCAACTCAAACACTTTCGGCTCTTCTAGCCCTATTATCTCGCTAACTCCACGCTGCCGAAAATCCACTGCTTCTAGCCATTGTTTTTCGCTAATCGGCGGGCTATCAATCGTTAATACATCGTTCCAAAACGTATAATCGACACTCGCTACGTCCAAACTTTTCAATAAAAACTCGACGTTTTCTTTCTTCTCATTTGTGCAAATAAACTCATTTGGACTTTTTTCCTCTAAAATAAAACCTTGACGAATAAATAATTGGTTCCATGTTTTCATGGCGTCATCACTCCTTTTCGTTATTTACAAGTTCAATATAAAAAAAGAGCGATGACACACATGTCATCACCATTCATCATCAAACATAAACGTATAATCACTGCGATACATAATGATATAATCGACAAGACCGTTATAATAGTAGGCCGTTTCTCCTCGACATGAGCATGAGTCGATGATCGTAGGTACTCCAATACGTCCTAGCTTTTCCCGAAGACGCCTTACTTTTTGAACGAACGTATTTGTAGGAATGTCCCCATTCCGTCTCGATTGGAAAAATACCTCCATATCATATTTCGTTGCCGGACGCTCTTTGTTTGTTTTCACTAAAAAATAACAAAGCATTTCCGCAGGATCGCGTGGCAAACATACTTCGCTACCGTGATACGATACAACATTTTCGCGATCGGAAAAATAAAGAACGACTGTATTTTTAGGAGGATTCATCATCACTTGTTCACATTGTTCTTTTGAACAATACTCTTTTCCGCTCGCCGTCCATTTCGTAAATGCTTGCATCGTTAAAATGTTTTCATTTCGCTGCAACCATTCATGCAAAAACGAAAGTTCCGCAGGTTTCTCTTGAGCGCTTATGTAATCAGGAAATTGCGCTACTGATTGATACGTTTTTTCCGCGATAAACAAGGCGCTATTCGCCAAATAAAGATGCGCATAATATAGCTGTCGTTCATTTAAACAAAACTCGCGATTCGAATACGTCTTTTGATATTCAAGCGCTTGTTCAAAATAACGAAGCGCCTCTGTGTAGCGCTGTTCGTTATACGTTAAAAACCCGAGACGATAATAGGCAATCGGATTTTCCGAATCATATCTCAACGCTTTTTGAAACGCTGTTTTCGCCATACGCTCATCTTTTCTAAGCTGTGTTTTCAAATACGTTCCATAATGAATCAAATAACTCACAAGCTGTTTTTTCACATACTCAAACCCATGTTCCTCTTTTTCCTCTGCTGAACAACGGGATAAGTAACGGACCATTTTCTCATACACATCGACAATTTCATAATAAACCCAATCTTTTGCCTCACCGCTATTTAACTCTTCAAGAAGTTGTTCTTCGCGGTCGTATAATTCATCTATGGTCATTTGTGATAATCTTCTCATAAAAATGCCCCTTCATCTATTAGTCGCTCGTACCGTTGCCTACGGTAGCCAATCTCTGAATCTCCCAACGACTAAAGTCGTGGAGTTCTTGCGTACAAAAGGTTTTTCCGTACACCTACGTGCAGAACCCGCCTTTGTTCCGCAAGACCCTACTCGATGGTGCCTTGCGCCCTGTGCGTCCGATTCAAGACGATGACATGTGATTCACTCCTATGCCTAAAGACAGGAGTTTTCTCGCTAAAATCATGGAAACTAGCCCACGTTTGTTAGTATATCTGTATCAATCTCAATATTTACAAGGCTGGCGCCGCTAGGCAACAGTTTCTTTAACTTTTCGACAGAAGAAGCTGCAGGAATGTCCTCCCCTATTTCTTCCATATAGTCGAGCATTGTCAACAATACATCCTCTGCCATCCCTACTGCCTCCACCAACGTTTCTCCGTAAGTAAAGCAGTTGTCCAAATCTGGAAAAGTAACGATATAGCCACCGTCCTCTTCGGCTTTTTGAATGAGTGCGTAAAATTGATATACGGCCATTGATTATCATCCGATGGTTCGTTTTTTATGGGCGTCTTGCCAACAAATCGATCATTTGTCGTTGTCGTTCTTCTAAAACCTTTGGTGTCCACTCATCTTTCTGGTCAATAAATACTTTGCTTCCTTTGAAAACGTCCATATGTCCTTTTAAGTAACGTTCCTTTTTCTGCTTAAAATCTAAGTTACTTAACGAACTATTTTTTCTTTTGCTAATGAGGACAAGGTTAGCAATTTTATCTGTCCAATACGCTCTCTCGTCCTCCGTGAAATCTTGTACCCATTGACTATTCTTATCCGGATTTTGTGGCAAAATATGCTCCACGCTTATGTTTTTATAACCAGATAAATGAACGGTGTTATCCCCCAATAAATACTCCATCTTTAACAACAAATACTTTGCATATTGTTTTTTGTACACGTTACCGCCAATCTGTCGCTTAAACTCCTCCACATCCACTGAAAAAATGTCATCATTATTTATTAAATCATTCACATTAGACACATCCGTTTGTTCAATGGCTTTTAAAATATTATTCATCGCTTCTAATCTCGGAGTTGAATTTACCCCAGAAATCCAATCACCAGCAAATTTAAATTCCAACTTCCGTAAAAATTCATCTATCTTATTTGTTTTAAACTTAGCGTAATAATACATGACAGGAGGTATCCAGTCCTCTGAACGGAATCCTATCTTCATAATAGTAATGAGATTTTTAAATGCGTTACTCAACTCATTATCAGCTAATTCAATGACATTTTCGTACACTTCATCATACTGTTTAATAAAATCTAGCGTTTCTTTTCCTTGCGTCAGCTTCCCAGCTTTATAAATCTTTTCCTCAAATTCTTCCAATAAATTTGTTCTCGCTTTCTCTTTTACGATAATTGTTCTGACGAAGTTTAGAAAACGATCAAATCCCTCTCCAAAACGCCCCTCGATCTCTTCCCAATATTTCGCATACTTTTTTATTTCTTTTTCATTATGCAATTGCCCGATGTTCATTGATTTAAGAATATCTGCGCTCGTTAAAGGGATACCTCTATCATTTAATATTGTAAACATCCTAAACGCATCTTCCGTATTATCCGTTGATACATAAATAACCAGTGCTTTATTAAAAATAAATTTAACAAATTCTCCTAGTTCTTCTTTATCTTCTAGCTGCTCTCTTAATACAAGTATCGCATTAGCCATATTGGAAATTGATACATTATCTTTTTCTTTTTCTACTTTCAATTCATCAATTAACGTGGTTCCATCTAAAGCAATAACATATTTCTTTATAAAGTCTTCTACTTGATCCCTAATCTGGTAGGTAATACGTTGCCTTTCAGGTACCATATCAAGTTCATCAGCTTCTTGATAAATTTTCTGCTGAAGGTTATTTTTAAACGCTCGTTCTTCTAGCAAATCTCTTAAAACAGCAAACATTAAAAAGAATGTGGTTAACCGCTGCTGCCCATCTAACACTTCATATTCTGCAAAATCTTTATTTTTTGTTCGCTTTAAAACGAGTGAACCAAGGAAATACTCGCTATCGCGTTTATTCATAAATGCGTAATACAAATCGTCAATTAAATCCTGTATATTTTCCGATTGCCAAACATAGGAACGTTGGTATTCTGGTATAACAAACCAAAAATCCGGCGAGAAAATTTTCTGTAGTACTCTTTTATCGGCATCTATTTTTCCATGTGTCATCGTATATACACCTCATTGTTAAGAACTCAGAAAACAGTGTTTGAACCCATTTTCTTGATACACTTACTGTTTCAATGTCATAAAAAACTGCTCCACCTGTTCCGGTTTTAACGTTCGAAGCAATTGGACAAATTCGGCATACTCGACTTCGTGTATGCTACGAATAGTTTCTATTTCACAACGGAGCGCCTCTTCAAACTCAGGAAAAACGGTGGCATACAGCAGCTGTCTTTGCTTCTCCAGCGGGTATTGGCGCTCTTGCAAATATAATAAAATATTTTTCAACTGCTGAATAAACAAGGGGGCACGCTGTGTCCATCGCTCTAATAAACCGTTCCACGAAACATCTTTCCCCTCATTTTTTTCTTCTTCAAACCAGCGCTGCAAAGCGTGGTACAACGCCTTCAGCTCTGCCTCTGTTAACGTAACCCCTTTTCCCATTTTCCCATGAGCTGCATCCCAATCCCGTATATCAAATTTCGCCGGATAGCCGTTCCAGCTAATGAGATTAAGCTCCTTGCTCCATCCCTTCCCTGATTCCGACAGGACGGCAATCTTTTGTTTAATGTCAAACTGAATTTTAGTCATAGAACCTCACCTCTACTTCGAATAAATCGCTGAATCAAAGCCAAAGGCGTCATAATCCGCTCGGTAAAAATCGCGCACAAACGGTGAAATGCTGCGGAACGTCTTGCCTGTATACATGAGCTGCACTTCTTTTCTCGCTCGCGTCACCGCAACATACAACACTTTCTTTTCATCGTTTAATACCGCGTCGTAATCGGCGTTGTAGCTGTCGCTGTTTTTATTATCGCCCGCTCTTTTGTCCAAATCCTCGATTCTTCTTTTATTCGGATAATGTTCGCGATCGAAATGAATTAAAAAGACGTAATCAAATTCCAATCCTTTCACGCTGAACGCATCAGTGAAAAAGATCGGCTTTTTTTGTTTATCCAAATCAAATCGCTTTCCATATTGCGACACCGTCACAACGTCAAAATTGCGATTGAGCTCCTGGAAAACAGGGCATTGGCGAACGAGGTGTTCATCTGCATCATGACGATGGATGACCGCGATTGTCGCTTCCGGATCGTGGTGATGAATGTCTTTCACTTGGCGGATGAGATGATGGTTCAATTCCTTCGCATGCGGGAAGTAATAAATACTAGGTTTCTTCCCTTCCCGCACAAATCGTTGATCATCGAAGCGATCGTTTTCTTCATCTAAAAATTGCAAACTGCTCGCCAGCTTCATAATTTCTTTTGTCGAGCGATAGTTTGTCCGCAAATTCCGTGTCTTCCGCCCTTCAATGTGCAAACCTAACTCACGGTATGAAAACGGGCTACGCTTGTAAATACGCTGTTTCGGATCCCCAGAAACGACAATCGATTTTTTTACAAGCCCGATGAGTGCCTTCAACTGCATCGCCTGCAAATCTTGTACCTCATCAACAAAAATATAATCATACTTTAACGACTCTGGGATGTCTTCTAAATGTTTCAAAAGCAACAATGCGTAGTCCTCTAAATCCAAATGATTATGAAACTGTTTCTTCAATAACTCTTGGTATTGCTTATATAAGTAAAAAATCGTTCGGCGCTGCTCTTTTGTTAAACGCGGATTGTTCCCCCTGCCAGAGCGCTCACAATCGTAATAAGACTGCTCGGTAACCAAACCGTTCGCCTTCATCCAAAGAATTTCATCCATTAGAAACGTTCCCGCATGTGTTTTATAAAGCTTTTGCTCAGGCGGAAGTTGTTGATACTCGGCGCTTTCCATGAACGAATCGACAAGGGCAATCGTGCGACGGATAATCGCATCCTCATATCGGCGCATGTTTTGCAAATTCATTCGTAAAAACTCGGCATTCTTAAAACCTATTTCTCGTAGCAACTCGGCGGCCATATTGTGAAACGTCGTCATATGAAGCGTATGCTTGTCTTTCACTTCATGGAACCGCGGCGATTGAGCCACCCGTTTTCGCGCGTCTTCGATGAGCGTCGTATTGAACGAACAATATAAAATACGGCGTGGCTCATTTTCCTGTTCCATCACTTTCAGCAATTTATACAATAGAGTCAGGCTTTTTCCGCTACCTGCCGACCCATTAATTAGCATCTGCTCTTCTTCCTGCTGCACAACGGAAATTTGTTCTGCGCTCAACGTAATATTCGGCAAAAGACCTTGGGCATCAAAATAGTTCTGCCATGCTCTTGCCGCTTTTTTCGCAAAATCAAGCCGTTTTTTATGAAGATCAATTGTTCGCTGCATCAATGACATATTCACCGTCCTTACATACGTGAAGGAATGGGCACATGCGGCAATGTATTCCGCTCTCCGCTTCCACTTCATGGACGCCGAAATGGTTCATCAATTCGCGGATATGTTCATCCACTTTAAACGTATCGTTATCATACTGGTGTCTTGCCTTCCAATTTTTTGTGACAAGATACTTACTTTTCAAACGCTGAAGGTATTTCATCGCCTTCGGGTAATAGATGTTCTCGTATTGTTTGTAGACACGTAATCCTGAAATTCCTAACGTATCAAGCAAATTTTGCTTGAACGCATTCGTCCATTGCGGAAAGAGTGGAAATATCGTTTCGCGAAACAATGCCTCCCCATCCCCTTGTTCGCTCAGAAGACGACCAATTATTGAAAACGCTTGCTGTTGATGGAAATCATTTTCATAAACCGGATGATGTTCAATCAACGCGTTCAAAAAGAATTTTCGCTTGCAAAAATCGCTATCGATCCATAACAAATCTGGAATGTGCCGAAGCGCTTCCACCGAAAATGACTGTTCTTCAATCGTCGGCACTTCCCACAACAACTCATTCTCTTCTTCCACAAACGTCGTTTCTTTCATTCCATATAATTCTTGCAATATAGTAAAATAAATGCTCGGTCCATCGTATTCGCGCCAATTTTGGATATAACTAAACGTGACCGTTTCATTTCCAAACGCTAATAAGTGGTAGAGAGCGTATACAGCCGTGCTGTTAGCTGCATGCCGCGAATAATAATCGACTAATAAAGCGTTAATCCTCATTGTTTGGTTCCAACCGATGAACGAGCGGCGAATGCATTCTTTCATCCACGTATACGTCAGCACGTTTGGCAGTTCCGGCGTTTTCCATGGAAACAGTTGAAACGACATGCCCGTCAGATGCACGTGTTTCGCACTCAATGCCTTGCCCGCTAACTGATCGAAATTCAAAATTTTATCGTGCTTATGTTCCTTCGCTCCGAAATGGAGAGAAAGAAATAAATACATTTCTTCTTTCGCAAACTCCCAATGCTCCGGTATCGAAAGCGAAAAGAGCTTCTCCATCTCCATTTGTGACTTTGCGTCCCATTGTGTTTTCACAGAATCATACACTTGCTTCAATTCATGAAGATACACACGAACATTTCGCTTCTCTCGCTCCCCTAATAACAACCGTTGCACTTTACGTGCTAAATCTTTCGTACACTCCATTAGTTGCTTAATAGTGATGTCGTATCGAGAACGATGGACGTATGAAAAGCTGCGAAATGGATTGCTCAAATATTGCTTTAGTTGATGGCGACCGGTTTGTTCTTTAGCAACCTCATCAAAAGCGGTGCTCACCTCTTGCAGATCAATGAGTGATTGCAACCGATCTATAATATCCGCAAATGTCGCGACCCCTTCCATGTAATTACGTAAATCAATTAACAATGTGAGTGCTTGCGACCCGTCAATTGCTCCATAATGCACCCATCCGGAGGTCATCATGTTCACATAGTCGTCATACGTCAGAAGAACGCCCGCCTCTGTTTTTTTGCATCTTTGCAACGATAGAAAAAATTTTCCGTATCGACTCGCATAAAAATGAGAATTTCGATGGTGACCGACGTACACGTTCAACTCTTCTTCGTAAGTCGCCAATACCTCATGCCGCTCTTTTTCGATCGGACACCGTTCTAAATAGTTTTTTAAATCCGTAGGATGAGCAAACGAAAGAAAATTAATGCCGTCAAACGAATCATCTGAAATTGAAAAAGAAGCATCGACGTACTGGGCAAACTTCGCCCCCCGTAGTGGCTGCGACTCTTCTACGCACTCCCAATTCCCTTCATCATTGCTCACATGCCGATAAATGTCACGCCACGTTTTATATAAGTTTGGTGCCCCTGGGTTAAACGGAATGTAAAAAACAACATCAAATCCAACTTGTGCGAGCAAATAAAATAGCAACATTTTAGGTGCGTCAATATAATCGACGTGATGGACGCAAATCACATGTGCGTCATCCTCAAGTCCCAACGCTTCGGCTACGCTTTTTCGCGAAAGGTGGGCGCGCGCTTTCCAATATTCTAATAAGACATTATCAGAGCGTAATGTTTCCATCATGCCAATGAAAAACCTCTGCTCCTCGTTTAACTTTAACGAAGGAAGAGGAGATAAAGAAAATGGCCCGATTTCTGCCAAAAAACGGACAGATGCATAAAAATCATCGAGCCGTTTTTCAAAGTACGTCACCTTTTCCTTCGGTGCGTGACGATGTACGTAATCGCGAACGAGCGAGCGTATGTACACCTCCGTGTAAGGATGATGCCAATGCGGAAACAGTGCATCAATAAATGGCGGATATGACCAGACGCGATTTGCTTGACCGCCGATACTGCTTAAGTAGTCGGCAAAAGCAGCACTTTGGGTAATATGAATCTCTCCGTTCTGGATGCGGAATTGCTCATAAAATTTTTTTGTATGCTTATAATACTTCACTTTAAACATACAGCACTCCTCCACTCTCAAGCAAATCGTCCCAGCATTGCGCCGTGTATTGAGTCATTGGCGAAGAACTATTAACGTACACCGCCCTTTTTGCTCGTGTTAAAGCGACATATAACAGCCTTGCTTCTTCTGCTACTATCTCTTGTTTTTCTTCCCCTATGTGCTCTTTATAGTGGTTATTTTGTAATTCAAACCCATCCCAATTGACGTAATAGCCGACATTCCATCTAGAATCGTGAGAGGTAAGAAATACATCGGTCGTTCCTTGTTTTGTAAAATGGTTTTTCGTCAGCGGCAATATGACATACTCAAACTCCAGTCCTTTCGCCTTATGCACAGTCATCACTTTAATACGGTGAGCCACTTCTTCTTCTAACTTCTCTTCGTTTTCTGTTGTGTCGGTCGCCATCTTTACCGCCAAAAATGCTTCGATATCATATAAGGTAGCACGAAAGCCTCCGAGCTCTTTTTTCAACAAATACATGAGTTTATCGATGTTCAACTTATACTCTTTCATTTTAGCAATCGCCTCTTTTTTCTGCATCTCCACATTCCCATCTGGAAACTTCGTCCGCAAATATGCATAATAGCGACGCCGGAACACTTCATGCGGTCGGATGTCAGCAATGATCTTTTGCAGCACATCAAGCGCTGCTTCCGTATGCCAATTGTAATTTTCATAGACAGACCGGTCAAACGGCTCGAGCAATTCGAGAATAAACTGCTTCTCTGCAGAATAAGAGGAGAGCACACGAGCAATCGTTAGGTCGTTTTCGCCATAAGAACTTTGATGAAACAAATACCGATCTTTGGCCACTTTCGGATGGGTTAAGCGTCGGACTAATAAATAAAACTCGCGAACAGGTAATGAGCGGTAAAAATCTCCTGAGATGACTGCGTCGCAAAAAAATCCAAGATGTTCAATCCGTTTGACCGTTTCAAGCACTTCACGGTTCGAGCGAACAAGCACGGCGATATTTTTCCCTTTTAAACGAGAAAGCAAATATTGGAGCGATACATCATCCAATTCAAGTGCCACTAACCCTCCTTCCTCTTCTAGATCTTCGCGTCCAGAAAGTAGTTCATCGGTGGAATCGAACGAAAATTTTGTCACGACATGTGGCCATTTTCGAAATAACGTGTTCAATTGCTGAAGCAGCGTTGGCGTGGAACGGTAATTTTTTTGCAAAGCATATAAACGATATAACGCTCCTATCTCTTCAAGGCGCTGTTGCAGTTGAGAAAATGCGGTATAATCGGCGCCGCGGAATCGGTAAATGCTTTGTTTGACGTCTCCTACTGCAAATAGCTGACAGCCATATTTTTCGACAAGCCAACTAATAAACTCGACTTGCATCTCATCTGTATCCTGCATCTCGTCAACAAACAAATAGCGAATGTCAAGCCTTAAGGAATCAGAAGGGAGATCGGAAAGCAACGTTAGGCGACTAATTAAATCGCTCATTTCCAACGTTTCTTCCATTTGTTTCTGTTCATCCAACTCTACAATCGTGCGTTTGACCACATAATCAACGAACACGTGAAAATAATGAGTATCGCTACCGAAATCAAGCGTGTGCACTCGTTCCAAAGACATCGACTTATTTTGAATTTGTTCAATGATCCCATTCAACGAACGAATAATTTGATAATGAGGAATGTGGCGAAAACGATTATATATATCTGGTTGCTCACGAGAAAATTGGTCAATATATTTTTCAATCGTTTTTCGTCGTTCGTGCTTATATGAGCGAATTTTCATCGTACGGGAAAAGCCGAGTGCTTGCCCTTCTGTCACAAGAAATTTGCGGGCGAACGAATGAATCGTTCCAATCGTCATGCCATCGATTTGTTCCATCCACTCTAAATATTTTCGGTCTTTCGTCATATCATAATAGTTTTTTAGTTTTTGCAACAATTTTGATCGCATATGCGCCGCCGCTTCGTTCGTGAAAGTAATCATGACAGCGGTGCGTAAATCGAAAGAAGGATCGATGTGCTTAAGAAACATAATACGGTTAATCATTGTGGTCGTTTTTCCCGTACCTGCACCTGCTTTGACGATGTAATGGCTGCTCATATGATCGTGTTCGAGCAAATATTGTTCTTTATTGAACGAGCTGTTTTGTGACAAATAATCTAATAACCTCGGATCATCTACACGGCCATCTTCAATAAACAATGAACGTCCTTCCCATTCTTTGGAATAGCGAACCATCGATATGTTCAATAATTCTTTTTGATGAGCTTCTTGAAAAATAGGATTTTCCAACAATAGTTCCGGATCATCAAATGTCAACATATATACTTTTCGTCCACTCTGAACATACCGACAAATCTCCTGAAACAACGACAGTTGAAGATCAGGCGAAAAAATCAACAAAGAATACTTCGCGTTGTCCATGGCTCCACAACACTCCTAATTATTCTCATCCACATTCATTATAACGCGGTTTCTAAAAAATAGGTAAACTATTCTATATTTCACATATTGCATTTTTTGGAAAATTAAATAGGCACGCTGGTGAACCACCAACGTGCCTTGTGCATCGTTCGCGTGATAAGAGGGCTAACCTTCTTCCCCTTACGTTTCCCAATCTTCTCCTGCCCAATACCAGGCAGCACGGTATGCAGTTGCTTGAACACCGTTCGGTGAATAACGAAAAGTAATACGATGCGACTTTAATGGACTTAATAGTTCTTCCAGTTCTTCGTTTCCTAGCACCCAAAGTGCTCCATTGTTTTCTCGATTGTCGAGTACTTCCAATCCTTTGGACCGCAAATAATCGACAATATTGCTGCTGTCGATGCGTTCCCATTCCTTACTAAAATGGTCGCCTACTTCCCCAACTTTCCCCTCGCTTACAGCTACCTTTTTAACCGTCTGTGCTTCAGTGGACTTTAGTTCAGGCGTTAGTTTGACGTTCGCTAAAACGGCAGCTTCTTCATTCCGAGAATCAACGTGAACCGTTTGTTGTTCTACTGTGAAATTATCCTCAAAACCTTCCCATCCGCGAATGGAAGACGCCATTTCGAAATCACTGACATCTGATGTTAGTCTAGATTATAGACACAACGAATAGAGAAATGTATAGTAAATCTATCAATCATAGGGAGTGTCTATAATGACTAGACGTTTT
>NZ_RXXX01000024.1:0-40841 GCF_011006755.1 Anoxybacillus sp. MB8 | reverse complement strand
AAAAACAGCAGGGGTGGCAAGCTTTTTTTGTCGAAAACCGCATAAAATCAATAAAAACTTAGGGTATGTCTTTAAAACTTTTGACAATACCAATGAAAAAGGGGGGATGGGCGCATGTTTCCAATGCGTCAAGGCATTATCGTTTGGCTTTATTCGTTAAAACATAGCAAACAATTACGAAAATACGGAAACGTTCATTACGTATCGAAACGATTAAAATATGCTGTTTTATATTGCAATATGGACGAAGCGGAAGGCGTGATGAAAAAGCTCGCTTCTTTACCGTTTGTGAAACGAGTGGAGCCGTCTTACCGCCCGTATGTTAAAGTCGAATTCGAATCGAAAGCAGATAAAGAAAAAGAATATGAGTACGGAATATAAAAGGATGTCCACGCGTGACATCCTTTCGCTTTTCTTTATTGTAGAGGCGGAATGAACCGATTCATGCGCATAATGCCGATTAAATGTTGATAGTACAATTGTAAGTCAGCAAAAAAAGTTGACGGTTTGACATCTAAATGAATAATTTCTTGATTCAATTCTTTCGCTAAATCGAGGAACAACTCATATCGTTTTGTCACTTTCACAGACGGATGTGGAATGCCTTCGCGGCAAATGTATAACGGTTGAAAATCGCCCGGATCCGTCGGATGAAGTACAACGACGAACGATGTGAGCGCTTTCCCGTCTTTCATCGTATGAAAGGCAAACAAACCAGATAAGCGGTGCCGGTTTGATTTTGCGATTTCGATGAGCTCATAAATATCAGAGTATCCTTCTCCTAGTTCAATAAAACGTTGAATCATCTGTTCATTCCCTCACTTTATATGTATTCCATCATTACTTTATCACGTTCAACTTTTTTCGACAATTAGTGAAAACGGTGTATGACAACGGAATGAAATTTTGCTATTGTTATAATATAAACTGCTAATGAAGGAGCCATTGTATGTGGAGAATAGCTTTCATTTCAACGCTCCTTTTCCTTGGAGTTAGCGCAGGAGCTTTATATTACCAATGGGATGAATATCATACGGAAGCGACAAAGCAATCGGTGCTCCAGCATGACATTGAAGCAAAATTTACCGGAAACACGATTGAAGTCGTTCATCATATACGTGGGGCTGTCACGAACACATACGAAGTAACGGTCCCAAAAGAAGTGAAAGATGTTTCGTGTGTAAAACAAAAACAATGCGTGAAACAAAAAAACGGAAAGACGATTGTCCATGTGCCAAATACACATACGATTTCCCTCACTTATCGCGTGACGGTTGCGCAAAAAGAGCCGCTTTTCATAAAAGAATGGCTCATTCGTTTTCATACGACACAACCGCAACAAATGAATGTATCGCTCACCGATGTCGTTCATCCGAAAGGGATATGGGCGGCGGACGGAAAGCTCGTTGGCTACGTATATAAACCGTCTTTTTCGTTTTTTATGTGGGAGAAAAAAGGGGGACAAACCGTTCCCCTCTATTTTCAAACGAAGCCGTTGCGCACATCGTTTGATGAAGATTTTAGCATCTACACAACAAAGCCATTAAACGATGCTGAGCGATTATTTTGGAGGCAAAACGGCGTGCAGACGCTTGTCGTCACCCCATTTCGCCTTCAGTACATGACGCCGACGTTCGTCATTATACCGGATACGTCTTCGTTTTCTGACGTGCAGCGCGCTTACGTTCGCGTGCAGTTAGAACAACGCTTTCCAAATAGCGTTGTCCCCGATTGGATATGGGATTTCTTCGTTTCGTATATGACGAAAACCGAACCGGTCACAACAAAAGCAAAACGTGCGTTGCAACAATTGAAACAAACGTTAACGAAAGAAGAACAACAAACGTTTTGGACGCTCGTTCAAACAAATGACGGTCAATCGTTGACGATGAAAAAGCTAGATGAATGGTTAGGCAAGGCATATGGGGGAAATACGACATTTTTTCAATGCGAACAATCGTACATGACATTTACGGAACGAAAAATGCTCGTCGTCAATGACGTGAAATTGCCGACAGCTCATGTATTATTAAAAGATGGTCAGCAACTGTTTCCATTCGTTCCGATTATGCGCACGCTTGGCTATACGGTTCAACGTTCAGGAGAAGCTGTATTTATTGAAAAAGATGGGGCACGTTGGCGCTTTTTTATCAACGGCACGAAGACGGTCGTTCAACAGTGGGATGGAACGTTATACATGGAGCGAACCGAATTTCCAAAATGGTTTTCCGTCTACATTAGTGAAACGAGCGAAGAAATACACGTCGTTGGGCAATAATATAAAAAATACCCTGTGGCATATGCCGCAGGGACCCTTCCATTCTTTTTCGGACAAGCCGAAAAAGAGAAGGAAAAAAGGGAGAGGAGAAACCGGAGGAAGAACTTATGGGGAACGTAAGTCTTCTCCGTGGTTGGCAACAACATCATCAACGATGTTGTTACTATGAGTATAACCATTGTTTTGCATTGTATACATGATTATCATTTTTTTCTCACTTCTTTCTTTGTTTCGTCATGTTCTGACTATAAAAGCGAGGTGAAAGATGATGCGGGTTATATCAGGGAAATGCAAAGGCAAACCGCTTCAAGCTGTTCCGGGGATGACGACGCGTCCGACGACAGATAAAGTAAAAGAAGCGATCTTTAATATGATTGGTCCGTATTTTTCAGGAGGGCTTGGGCTCGATTTATTTGGTGGAAGCGGTGGACTCGGTATTGAAGCGCTCAGCCGCGGTTTAGATCGCGTCATTTTCGTTGACCATGACGCGAAAGCCGTTCAAACGATAAAAAAGAACGTCACCGCTTGTCGCCTAACAGATCAGGCGGAAATTTACCGCAACGATGCGGAACGAGCATTAAAAGCAATCATCAAACGCGGCTTGACGTTTCGCCTCATTTTTCTTGATCCCCCTTATAAAAATAAGCAGCTTGAAGCGCTTATTGGGATCATCGATAGTCATCAACTGTTACAAAAAGACGGCTTTGTTGTCGCTGAGCACGGAGCGGAAGGACAACTCGCCAAACAAATTGGCCGCTTAACGCAAGTAAAACATGAAACGTATGGCATCACCGCTGTATCGATTTACGCCTATGTCGATGAGGAAGGGGAATAAATATGGCAAGCATCGCAGTATGCCCTGGGAGTTTTGACCCTGTTACGTACGGGCATTTAGATATTATTCGCCGCGGGGCAAAAGTGTTTGACAAAGTATATGTTGTCGTATTAAACAATTCATCGAAAAAGCCATTATTTTCAACAGAAGAGCGAGTGCAATTGCTAGAAGAAGTGACGAAAGATTTACATAACGTCGTTGTCGACTCTTATCAAGGACTGCTTGTCGACTATGCGAAAAGTAAACAGGCGAGCGCGATTTTGCGCGGATTGCGCGCCGTCTCCGATTTTGAATACGAAATGCAAATTACATCGATGAACCGCATATTAAACGAACAAATTGAAACGTTTTTTATGATGACGAACAACCAATACTCTTTTTTAAGTTCAAGCATCGTAAAAGAAGTGGCGAAATATAACGGCAACATTTCCGAACTCGTGCCAAAAGTTGTGGAAGAAGCGCTTCGGAAAAAGTTTTCTGATGCCAAAAACCACCTTTAAGCAGGTGGTTTTTCACGTCGAAAAGCGATGGCGACATATAACAAACAGGCTGTTGCAGTGATCATAAAGCCGTATTGTTCGATCCAATGTATGTATAATACAGGCCAATCGATCGTCGCTTTCGGAAGCCATACCGGTAACGTTTCTACCGATTCAAGCGGCTGAACGTATAGCGGTTTCCAAAGAATTGAAGCAAAACAAGCGGCAAATAGTCCGTGAAATATGCGAGCGATGAAAAACGGTTGAAAGCGAATATTTGCTTCCGCTAAAATGCTCGCCACTTGTGCTTGTACCGAAAAACCGCCAAAAGCGAGAATAAAGCTTGTGACGATCACTTTTTGCAACAATGTCGCATTTGTTGCTTCGCTCGCCATTTGGCTGCCGAGCGTAATTTCAAACACCCCTGCGATGAGCGGAACACTTAATTCGCGCGGCAAATGAAAAATGGCTAGCACGTATTGTACAACATGTGCAAGCATGTCGGTTATATTTGTCACATAAAGCAATCGATTGAGAACAGAAAATAAAATAATAAACCCGCCGATCATAAAAAGCGTTTGAATGGAGGAGCGGACGGCATCTCCGAGAAGCTTTCCGATCGCTTGGTTATTTTTTAAGCGCGTTTTATGCATCGCGCGAAACGCTTGACGGAGAATGCCTTTTTTTTGTTTTTGAACAACATATTCTTCCTCTTTTCCGTGAAAGCGCATGATGAATCCGACACAAATGTTGCCAAGATAATGAGATAAGGCAAGAACGATACCGATGTTCGGATTATGAAAAAAACCGACTGAAATCGCGCCAAAAATAAAAAGTGGATTAGACGAGTTTGTAAACGAAACGAGCCGTTCTGCTTCAATGGCGGAAAGTTGTTGTTGCTGTCTTAAGCGCGCGGTCAGCTTCGCGCCAGCAGGGTAGCCGGAAGCCATCCCCATCGCCCAAACGAACCCGCCGATGCCTGGCACTTTAAAAAGCGGACGCATGAATGGCTCAAGCAATACACCGAGAAAATGAACGACACCAAATCCAATTAAAATTTCTGATACAATAAAAAAAGGGAGAAGGGAAGGAAAGACGACATCCCACCACATATGCAATCCGCGCACTGCTGCTTCAAACGACTGTTGTGGATAGCGGAGCAATGCGATACATAAACAAACAATTATAGATGATAGCATCAACGTTTTCCATTTTTCTTTCATCGTTCGTTGGCCTCCTCATTCGCCGATCGTGCTCGTTTTAATATACGAGTATATGTGGACATTTTAGACCATAGTATTGAACAGGGAAGGGGGAACATGAATGAAAATCGGGTTAGCCTTAGGCTCCGGCGGGGCGCGCGGCTTTGCGCATGCGGGTGTCATTAAAGTGTTAGAAGAAGAAAATATCCCGATTCATATGATCGCAGGAAGCAGCATGGGCGCCCTCGTTGGAGCGTTATATGCATCGGGGATGTCAACGGAACGATTATATCGGCTAGCGACAGCGTTTCGACGCAACGATTATATTGATTGGACAGTGCCGAAAATGGGGTTAATTTCGGGGGCACATATTAAGCAGTTCATCGCTGTCATGACAAAACAAATGCGAATCGAACATACTCGCATTCCGTTAGCGATTGTCGCAACCGATTTACAAAAAGGAGAAAAAGTTGTGTTCCGCGAAGGAAAAATAGCCGATGCGGTGCGGGCGAGCATTTCGATTCCCGGCATTTTTGTACCAGAGCGACGGAATGGACGGTTGCTTGTCGATGGCGGGGTGATCGATCGCGTGCCAGCTGCTGTCGTTCGGGAGATGGGCGCGGACGTTGTCATCGCTGTCGATGTCGCTTCCGTCAAAAAGAACGATACGATTTCATCTATTTTCGATGTCATTTTACAAAGTTTAGATATTATTCAAGCTGAGCTTGCTTCTCATCGCATCGCCCAAGCGGATGTCGTCATTCGTCCGCAGCTAGAACGTTATAGTTCGTATGCATTTACCCATGCGAAAGAAATGATTCAAATCGGTGAAGAAGCGGCGCAGCAACAGCTTCCAGCCATTCGCCAACTGCTTGCAGAGAAGGGGTTTGAACAATGAAGAAAAAACGTTATATTGCAACGACAATCATGATCGCACTACTATTCGTTTTTGCTACGTTTTTCCACTTGCCGTATTACGTCACGATGCCCGGAACGGCTGAACCGTTGCGTCCGCTCGTTGAAGTCGAAGGCGGCTATAAAGAAAAAGGAAAATTTATGTTAACGACCGTTCGAATGGGGCAGGCGAATCTTTTTTCATTTGCGCTTGCGCACATGAGTAAATATAACGAACTATATCGGATGGATGAAGTGCGTCAAGAAGGAGAAAACGATGAAGAATATACGCACCGTCAATTGAAAATGATGGAAAATTCAAAAGAAACGGCGATTGCTGTCGCGTATAAAAAAGCAAATCGGCCGTTTTCGTATCGAAATAAAGGGGTGTATGTGCTTTACGTCGTTGACGGCATGCCTGCGGCAAACGTCTTGAAAAGCGGCGATCAATTAGTTGCCATTGACGGACAAAGAATTGAAGAAGCAGATGCGTTTATTCAATACGTAAGTGGAAAGAAAAAAGGAGATCGCGTTCGTGTCACATATAAGCGAGCGGGAAAAGAAAAAACGGCGACATTTGCGCTGGCGCCGTTTCCGAAAGAAAAAAATCGCGTCGGTCTCGGTCTTTCCGTCATGACTGATCGCGATATTGTCACAGATCCACCTGTTCGCATTGAATCGGATCAAATTGGTGGACCGTCAGCTGGGCTTATGTTTGCACTCGAAGTGTACAACCAACTCATTCCAGAAGATTTGACAAAAGGATATCGCATTGCTGGGACCGGAACGATTAACATCGACGGAGAAGTCGGACCGATCGGCGGCATTTCTCAAAAGGTGATTGCAGCCCATAAAGCAGGTGCGGACATTTTTTTCGCTCCGAACGAACGCGGAGCGAAACGTTCAAACTATAAAGAAGCGGTGAAAACGGCAAAAGACATCGGAACAAAGATGAAAATTGTCCCTGTCGATACGTTCGATGATGCCGTTCAATTTTTGCGAAAGTTATCGTAACGGAGGTGTGGCGTATTCACGTTGCAACGCTTCCGTTCGAAGCGGCTCAGGCAATATACACATATATGCTTGCGCCGCTTTTTTTTCGATATGATATACAGGATCGTCATACATATGTTTCACGTTTGTCACGATCGGCAATGTTGTTTGTTTTTTCACTTTTCGCACATACGCTCTCCCGATTTCATTCATCGCTAGCAGGCGAATGTATGTCGCTTTTTTATTTTTATGCGCTTTCGCCATTTCTTTTTTCGTGACGTTCGTCAATATGTGCGTACATATGCGTTGCAATCGCGTCCACGTATATCGTTTCGTTTTGATCGCCGAAAGAAAACCGTGAAACGATGTGGCATGTGCAATGGCCTGTTGCAACCGATGTTCAATTCCTTCTTCGACTTCGGCGATGTGACGAATATCCTCTCGTTCCATCGTCAATAAACGATATTTTAAAAGCGGAAAATATGTTTCCCAATCGTGCCATGTCGTATATGTATGTCGATACGTTTGTAACGTTTCGTATGTCGTTTTAGGAACGTAGCGTACGACGACATCGTCATGACCGGACTGTAAAAAACGGCGAATGCTCGTGGCGCTCGCGATGCTTTCATTCGCAGGGAGCGTCTGATCGTGATAATGGGCAACCGTTCGTTGAATCGTCTCCGGTATCATTTTGCTTTGTTGCTCAATGATCGCTTTGACGTAATGCAGTCCTAAAATGTTGTTTGGTTGCGACATATCAAGTATATCGTGACCGATATCATTCAGCGCTAACGCGTATGCTTTCGCATAGCTCATCCCTTGTTTCATATAATGTTTCACTTTTTCGTCATGTTGCTCTTTTTCGTTTATCAGCAATTGAGAGATTTCGATAAACGCATCGATGTTTCCGTGTTCGCTTCCGAAACATAATTGTTCACAAAAAAGAGCATCAAGAATCGAAATGGCGCCATGGGCGAACCATTCGGCCGTTTGTACCGCAAACGGATAAGGAAGTTCGACGACGAGATCGACACCGCCGGCAAGCGCCATGCGAGCTCGTTCCCATTTTGGCACGATGGCCGGTTCCCCTCTTTGCGTAAATGAGCTGCTCATGACGGCGATGATGCAATCCGCGTTCGTTTTTTTTCGCGTTTGTTGCACATGATATAAATGCCCGTTATGAAACGGATTGTATTCGACCACGATGCCGACCGCTTTCATTTGTCGTCCACCTTTCTTTTTTGTTTAAAACGTGATACAGTGAGTATAAGTCGATTATAATGGAAGTAGTGTAAAGAAAAAATATTGACAAAACGGGTGTTCAAACGTATAATTTTCTTTGTTGTCTTGAGGTGATTATCATTGAGATGGTCTATTCATCAACTTCATCAGTTGCAGCATAAAGGGCTGACGATTGACGAAATGGCCGATGTGTCCGAGCTAAAAGAAGTGGACGCTTCCATTCGCGACATTTCTCCTGTTCATATTTCTGGACGGGCAGATATAAGCGCGAAAAAATTTACGTTCCACTTAACGATTGAGGGAACGATGAAGCTTCCTTGTTCTCGTACGCTTGTGGACGTATCGTATCCATTCGCGATCGAAAGCACAGAAACGTTTTTTCTAAACGATTATGACGCAACAGATGAAGAGTCGCACATTGTTCAAGGAGAAGCGATCGACTTAATGCCGATCGTCAAAGAACTTATTCTTCTTGAAATTCCAATGCAAGTGTTTAGCGAGCAGCCGGATCATCCCGATGCCGTTCCGCAATCAGGAAAAGATTGGACGGTCCTTTCAGAAGAAGAGTATGAAAATAAAATTGATCCGCGCCTTGCGAAGCTAGCAAAGTTTTTCGAAAACAAAAATGAATCTTAAGGGAAGATCCGGAACTACACCGGCCTCCATATTCGCCTAAATCTCTTTAAGGAGGTGGAAATGATGGCAGTACCTTTTAGAAGAACATCGAAAATGAAAAAGAGACTACGTCGTACGCACTTCAAATTGCGCGTACCTGGTATGGTAGAATGCCCAAACTGCGGTGAAATGAAACTTGCTCATCGCGTATGTAAAGTTTGTGGAACATACAAAGGAAAAGACGTTGTAAACAAATAAGAGAAGCGTAAGGGTCGTTCCCTTGCGCTTTTCTTATTTTTAAAAGGAAAACAGCATAAAAAAAGCGAATAAACATGACGTACATGCAATAAAGGGGAGAGAGATGATGATTGAAAAACAACATGGGATCGTTTGGTTTACGATTTGTCGTCCGACAAGACGAAATGCCATTGATTATGCGGTCATGGATGAACTTGAACAGGCACTTCAGCTCGTTGAATTAGATGATGAAGCGAAAGTGCTCGTCATTACTGGCGAAGGGGAAGAGGCATTTTGTGCTGGCGGCGACTTACAAGTATTTCATCAGCTGACGACAAAAGAGGAAGCGCATGCGATGCTATGGAAAATGGGAAACATTTTATATCGTTTATTGACGTTATCGAAGCCAACCGTTGCGCTCATAAACGGTACAGCGATCGGCGGAGGTTGTGAATTGGCGACAGCGTGTGATTTTCGCTTCGCCCGTGCTGGTGCCCGCCTTGGATTTGTCCAAGCGAATTTAGCCATTACAACAGGTTGGGGCGGCGCGGCGATGTTATTTGAAAAAATGGCGTATGACAAAGCGCTCGATTTATTGTTACACGCGCAAACGATCACAGCTGAGGAGGCGGAGCGCATCGGTTTCGTTCACCGCATTTTCCCTGACTCGTTGCGCGAACGATGCGAAAAACAATTAAGTTATTATACGAATAAACCGACTGCGGTATTGCGCGCCTATAAAGAAGCGGCGATCGGACGTTGGAAAACAGAGGAGTTTCGCCACCGCTTTTTCGCTGAAATTGAACGATGTGCGTATTTATGGGAAAGCGAAGAGCACGATCGAGCGGTGCAATCATTTTTAGCAAAACGAAACAAATAATCTTCTATCTTCTCTATTAGCTGCATACGCATATAGTAAATGGAGCGAGGAGGGATAGAAATGATGCGTCAAGATGCGTGGACAGAAGAAGAAGATATGTTGCTTGCTGAAACGGTGTTATCTTTTGTGAGAGAAGGTGGCACACAATTACGAGCGTTTGAAGAAGTAGGGAAAAAACTATCGCGAACGGCAGCGGCTTGCGGATTTCGTTGGAACGCGTACGTGCGCAAAAAATATGAACAGGAGCTAGAGGTTGCCAAACAGCAGCGGAAAAAGAAAAAAGAGCCGCAAACGCCTGAGCGCGATATGACGTTACAAGATGTTATTTCTTTTTTACAAACGTTGCAACAGCGCGGAGAAGGGCAACAAGAAATCGAACGATTGCGAGAGCAAGTATGGACGCTCCAAAAAGAAAAAGAAGCGCTTGAAAAACAACTGCAAGCGGTGCAGCAAGAATATCAAGCCGTCATGCACATTTTAGAGCGCGCCCGCCAATTGTCTGTGTAGTAGCTGATAGACGACAGCTACTTTTTTTTATACAATAAAACATAGTAAGAAAAGAGGAGGACGTGCGGTGCACATCGGAATTGTAGGAGGCGGAGCGATTGGATTGTTGACGGCGGCATATTTTTGTGGCGACCATGACGTCACGATTTATACACGCCGAAATGAGCAAGCGAAAAAGCTATGCACACATGGGCTGACGGTCATATGCGGAAACGAACGGACGACGCATCGCGTACATGCCGAACCGTTCGTTCGTGAAATTGAAGAAGAGATGTTGTTTATTGCAGTGAAACAATACGATTTGGCAAACATATTGCAGACGCACATACATATGCTTCAAGCCAATGCGATTATGTTTTTACAAAACGGCATGGGACATGTGTCGTATTTGCCGCATGTGCCGCATCATCATATTGCGCTCGCTGTCGTCGAACATGGCGCCTTAAAAATTGATGATACGACCGTTTCTCATACCGGGGTCGGTCAAACGAAATGGAGCGTATGGCGAGGGGAAAAAGAAGCGTTTTCGTTTTTATCATTGACAAACAATCGCTTTCCGTTTCAATATGTCGACGATTGGGAAGCGATGTTGCTTGAAAAATTAATGGTAAACGTAGCGATTAATCCGCTCACCGCTTTATTGCGCGTCCCAAACGGTATGTTAGTGACACATGAACCGTATCGACAAGCGATGAAACAGTTGTTTCAAGAAGTGGCGTCCGTTTTCCAACTCGAACAACGAGAACGCATCTGGAAACATATTGAAACGATCTGTCATCAAACGGCCGCCAATCGTTCGTCAATGTTGCGTGACATCGAGTCGGGGCGAAAGACGGAATTAGACGCGATTTTACGTTATGTGATCGAGCGAGCGAACGAGCGATGCGTCCCAGCGCCCATTAGCACGTTTTTATATGCGCTTGTGAAAGGGAAACAATTAGAGGGGGAGAAGGAGAGATGAAAGATATACTCGCCTCTTTCGTTGCGATCATGATTGTGATGCCGTTTTTTTCGTTTTTTTTTATGTTTACGCTCGCAAAAACCGTGTTTAAGCGGAAAGGAAAGCGTGCGTTTCATCTTGCGGTGAACGGCTCGACCATTTTTTTTATTTTCGCCGTTCACATTTTATTGCAAGCGATTTTTCAACGGTCGTATATCGTTGAACTACTCGTGTTTTTTATTGTTACATTTATGATTGGGATCGTTTTATATTGGAAAAAAACAGGCGATGTATCGCTGCCACGAACGTTTAAATTGTATTGGAAAATGCAATTTTTATTATTTACAACCGCTTATATTGGATTGTTCATATATGGGATCATTCATCGTGTCATGATCGCATTTTCATCATGAATCGGAAAGGAAGTTTACAATGGAAGTGATTGAGCTGTCATTGCCAGCAACAAACCGTTTAGCAACGGAATATATCGAGGGGAAGTTTCCAGTCAGCGAAGCGTTTCACTCTTATTCGTTTGAACAACGTTTGCGTGAATTGCAAAAACGAACGTATGCTCGTGAAGCGCTTGCGGATCATTTATTAACGTATCATCAAAAGTTTCAAGCAAGTCGTGAAACGATCGCAAACATTGAAAAACTACGTCAGCGAGAAAGTGTCGTTGTCATCGGCGGACAACAAGCAGGGCTTTTAACCGGACCGTTATATACGATATATAAAATCATTTCGATTATCGTATTAGCAAAGCAACAAGAGAAACAGCTTGGCGTTCCTGTCGTGCCAATATTTTGGGTGGCTTCTGAAGACCATGATATTTCAGAAATAAATTATGTACATATCGCTGAACATGGAAAAGTAAAAAAATATGTATATCCGCCATTAGCGAAAGAAAAGCGAATGGCTGCTCATATTGATATCGATGCGGATGCGTTGAAGCATTGGATTGACGATGTGTTAAAAACGTATGGCGAGACGGACGTGACAAACGAGTTGCGCGCATACATACATGAATGTATCACGCGATCCGATACGGTGACGGACTTTTTTGTGGCAATCATTTTAACGTTGTTTGCGAAAGAAGGCATCGTCGTCGTTGATGCCGCTCATCCGCAGCTTCGGGCGATCGAGCGCGAATGGTTTATGACGCTTGCTTATGAACATAAAGCGATTACAAACGCCCTTCAAACCCAACAACGACACCTTGCACAACTAGGCTATGCACGAGCCATTGATGTCTCGCCATTGTGCGCTCATTTGTTTTACGATGACGGTCAACGTCGGTTATTATATTACGACGATGACAAGCAACATTTTTACACGAAAGATGGGGCATATCGTTTTACGCCAGATGAATTAAGACAACGAATTGAAAGCGAACCGCAATCATTTAGCAACAACGTCGTCACACGACCGCTTATGCAAGAGTGGCTATTTCCGACGCTTGCTTTTATTGCTGGTCCGGGCGAAATCGCTTATTGGGCAGAGTTAAAACGCGTGTTTGAGCATTTTCATTGGCATATGCCGCCCATTGTACCGCGCCTTTCTTTCACGCTTGTTGAGCGCCATATTGCTACCGATTTAGCGGATGTGCGCATGACGGTAGAAGAGGCGTTAACAAAAGGGACGAAGGAGGCGCTAGACACATGGGTGCGCACAAATCAACCTGCCCCATTCGATGAAACGTTTGATGAAGCGAAAAAACAAATGGCGCACATTCATAAACAACTGCGTCAACTCGGCATGCAAATTGATCCTCACCTTGAGGGAGTGATGTTGAAAAATGCCGAACGGATCGAGACACAAATCGATTATCTTCAACAATTGATTACACGACGCATGTTGCAAAAACATAATGTGCACGTGCGCAAATATGAGCGCATTGAACTGTCGCTTCGCCCGAACAATATGCCACAAGAACGCGTCTGGAACATCACTTACTATATGAATCGCTATGGATTAGACTTTGTTTCCCGCCTTCTTCATGTCGATTATCGTTGGAACGGGATGCATAAAATTGTATATCTTTAACTATTTTCGTCGATAAAAAAATCCTGTCGCGCACAGGATTTTTTTTATGTACAATAGAATAGTTCGGAAGTAAGTAGTGAATTTAGTGAAATGATGGTACAATACAATTGTACTCATTTTCTTATAAAGCAAGTGAAATCGAGGTAGGTGACATCTTTGTTTCATCACGTAACGGTATTATTAAAAGAAACGGTTGACGGATTAAATATTAAAAAAGATGGTACATATGTAGATTGTACGCTCGGTGGAGCTGGACATAGCGAATATTTATTATCGCAATTATCGCCAGAAGGAAGATTGTTCGCCTTCGATCAAGACGATGTGGCGATTCGTCATGCACAACAGAAACTGGAACGATATAGCGGTCAGTTTACGATTATTAAAAGTAACTTTCGCTATATGAAACAACAGCTAGCCCTTTACGGTGTGCATGAAGTAGACGGCATTTTGTTTGATCTTGGCGTATCATCTCCGCAGTTAGATATGCCTGAGCGGGGGTTTAGTTATCAACATGAAGCGCCGCTCGATATGCGCATGGATCGCGAACAAACGTTAACGGCGTATGACGTCGTGAACACATGGCCGTATGAACAGCTTGTAAAAATTTTCTTTCAATATGGCGAAGAAAAATTTTCAAAAGCGATCGCCCGTAAAATTGAGCAAACGCGCAAGCAAAAGTCGATTGAAACGACAACGGAGCTCGCAGAAGTCATTAAAGAAGCCATTCCGGCACCGGCGCGCCGAACAGGAGGACATCCGGCCAAACGGGTGTTTCAAGCGATTCGCATTGCGGTCAACGATGAGTTGCGCGCGTTTGAAGAAGCGATTGAACAAGCGATTGACTTATTAAAACCGGGCGGACGAATTAGCGTCATTACGTTCCATTCGCTTGAAGACCGCATTTGTAAGCTCGCGTTTAAACAAGCAAGTGAAACGCCGCACTTGCCGCCGGGATTGCCGATCATTCCTGATGAATACAAGCCGAAATTAAAAATCATTACAAAAAAACCGATCGTTCCGTCAGAAGAAGAATTGCAACATAATCATCGCGCACGATCTGCGAAGTTACGCATCGCTGAAAAACTGTAAAAAGGAGGAGAAAAAAGGATGGCTGCTGTTCGTATACAACAAAAAGTACAACAACGCGAACAACACGTCCAACGCGAGCCGAAGAAGAAGAAAAAGGCACAGCGGGGCATACGTTGGACGTTCGGGGAAAAAATGGTGTTTGTTTCGTTTCTCGCATTTGCGCTATATAGTAGCGTCACGATTATCTCTAACCAGTTCACGATTTATCATGTCAATAAAGAAGTGCAACAGTTGCAAGCGGACATTCAAGAGCAACAAAAACAAAACCGCGATTTATACGCACAAGTGCAAGAGTTAAGCACGTATGAGCGCATTTTAGCGAAAGCGAAAGAACTTGGTTTGACATTAAACGAAAACAACGTAAAAGTTGTGCAGGACTGATGCCAAATGAGAAAGCATAAACATACACATAGAGGAGCAGCTATATGTTTCATTTTTTTTAGCTTGCTCTTTTTTACATTGTTTGGGCGTTTCGTTTATTTACAAGCAACAGGGGAAGCGGATGGAAGAGCGTTAGCTGTTGAGGCGCAAAAGCGTTATTTAAAAAAACAAGTGCTTGAAGCGAAGCGAGGGACGATTTTTGATCGGCACGGTGAAGTCATCGCAGAAGACATTCCTTCTTACACGGTCGCTGCCATTCTCGATCCGAACATGCCGCAACACGTGACTGATCCGGAAGAAACAGCTCGTAAACTCGCACCGCTATTAAAGATGGATGTAGCGGATGTAGAGCGTATTTTGAAAAAAAAGGCGCATCAAGTCGAGTTCGGTCCGAACGGTCGCGGCATTAGCCAAACGCTTAAGCAAAAAATTGAGGCGTTACAGCTTCCAGGCATTACGTTTGTACGCGATTCAAAACGATTTTATCCGAACGGTACGTTCGCATCATACGTCGTCGGTTATGCCCAAAAAGATGAGGAAAAGGAAGAAGTTGTCGGAAAAATGGGCATTGAAAAACAGTTCAATGAACAGTTAAAAGAAAAAGATGGCGAGGTCTATTATAAAGGTGACCAACAAGGGTTTAAGCTGCCTCATTC
Organism: Anoxybacillus sp. MB8; assembly: GCF_011006755.1. Taxonomy (NCBI): domain Bacteria; kingdom Bacillati; phylum Bacillota; class Bacilli; order Caryophanales; family Anoxybacillaceae; genus Anoxybacillus; species Anoxybacillus sp. MB8. The sequence continues at coordinate 25,570 of NZ_RXXX01000024.1, read as the reverse complement.
GGATGAAACCATCGTTCCACCGCAAAACGGAAAAGACGTATATTTGACGATTGATAAAAAAATCCAAACGTTTTTAGAAGATGCGATGAATGCGGTGGAAAAACAATATGCTCCGAAAAAAATAATCGCCATCGTGGCAGATGCGAAAACAGGGGCGATTTTAGCGATGAGCACTCGCCCGAGCTTTAATCCGAACAAACGAAATATTGAAAACTACTTGAACGATGCGATTGCATATCCGTACGAACCGGGATCGACAATGAAAATTTTTACGCTTGCCGCTGCCGTGAATGAAGGGGTGTTTCACGCAAACGAGACGTATCAATCCGGCTCTTATCAAGTTGGAAACCATCGCATTCGCGACCATAATAAAGTCGGTTGGGGGAAAATTACGTTTCTTGAAGGGGTGCAACGTTCGTCAAACGTGGCATTCGCAAAAATCGTGCGCGAAAAACTAGGGGAAGATCGCTTTTTACAATATTTGCATCGCTTCCATTTTAACGAGCCGACAGGTATTGAATTGCCGGGCGAAAAGGCGGGAAACATTTTATATCGTTATCCGATCGAAAAAGTGACGACAGGTTTCGGGCAAGGAACATCCGTTACACCAATTCAACAAATTCAGGCGGCTACGGCGATCGCAAACGGCGGAAAAATGATGAAACCGTACGTTGTCGATCGCATCGTTGATCCAGACAGCGGGAAAACGGTCGTAAAACATGAACCGACCGTTGTCGATACACCGATTTCAAAAGAAACAGCAGAAAAAGTGTTAGACATTTTAGAAACGGTCGTTACATCTGAAAAAGGAACAGGGCGTCCGTACCAAATTGAAGGTTATCGCGTCGCAGGGAAAACAGGAACGGCGCAAATTCCAAATCCGAAAGGCGGATATTTAACAGGGCACCAAAACTATATTTTCTCGTTTTTAGGTATGGCACCGCGCGAAAATCCGCGCTTAATTATGTATGTCGCTGTGCAACAACCAAACATTTCATATACGGAAACGGGGGCGGCGCCCGTATCGATGATTTTTAATCCCGTCATGAAAAATAGTTTACAATATTTAAACATTCAACCGACTGTTGAGAAAAAGCGGGAGAAAAAAGACAAAAGCATCCCTCTTCCTTCGTATGTCGGTCAATCGGTTGAACAGGCGGCACAGTCGTTGAAAAAACAAGGGTTCAATGTCACGATCGTCGGCAAAGGAAAAGAAGTGCGTGCGCAGTTTCCGAAAGAAGGGGAACACGTCGTTGCACCCGATCGCATTTTGTTGCAAACGGACGGACAAGCGATCATGCCAGATGTGACCGGCTGGTCGTTGCGCGATGTTATGAAGCTAGCTGATTTGTTGCAGTTAAAACCGAGCTTTATCGGAAGTGGATATGTGTTCAGGCAAAATATCTCTCCGGGAGCGGTTGTAAAACAACACGACTATATTATTGTCGAGCTTGCAAAACCGTCACATATCGATGAAAAACAACAAGCAGACACCGAACAACAAGTAGACGGTCCAGTCGATTAGTTCTATATAGAGCGGTACAAGCATATAGTGGAACGAGCTGAAACATATAAGGAGGTTCTACTATATGCGCGCAGTGACCGTTCGCAAACGATTAACGGCCGTTTTGTTGATCGGATTTCTCATTTTTGCGATTATTAATATACGTCTCGGTTATGTGCAATTCGTTTTAGGAGATATGTTAACGGAGCGAGCGAAAGATTTATGGAGCCGAAATATTCCGTTTGAGCCAGAGCGCGGAGAAATCGTCGATCGCAACGGGGTGCCTTTAGCGACAAACGTGAGCGCCCCTTCTGTGCTCGTCGTTCCAAGACAAATTGAAAACCCATCCGAAGTCGCGAATGAACTGGCACGCATATTAAATATGCCCGTCGAAAAAGCATATAAACATGTGACGAAAAAAACGTCTATTGAACGCATTCATCCAGAAGGGCGAAAAATTTCAAATGAGCAAGCAAAACAAATTCGCGATTTAGGGATGAAAGGGGTATATATCGCGGAAGACTCGAAACGTTACTATCCGTTTGGAAGCTATTTATCGCACGTGCTCGGATTTGCAGGTATTGACAACCAAGGATTAATGGGTTTAGAACTTTATTACGATAAACAGTTAAGCGGCAAACCGGGGTCGGTTCAATTTTATTCCGATGCGAAAGGAAAGCGCATGCCGGGAATGGCAGATGCATACACACCGCCTGTGGACGGTCTTGACTTAAAATTGACGATTGACACGCGCGTCCAAACGATTTTAGAACGGGAACTAACGATCGCCGAAGCGACATATCGCCCAGATGGCATTATTGCGATTGCGATGAACCCGAACAACGGAGAAATTTTAGGGATGGCAAGCCGTCCGACGTTTGACCCTGCCGATTTTCAACACGTTCCTCCTGAAATTTTTAACCGCAATTTACCGATTTGGAGCACGTATGAACCGGGATCGACGTTTAAAATTATTACGCTTGCGGCGGCATTAGAAGAAAAAAAAGTCGATTTATTGAAAGAACATTTTTACGATCCGGGATATGTGAAAGTAGCTGGGGCGACGCTCCATTGTTGGAAGCGTGGCGGTCATGGCGACCAAACGTTTCTTGAAGTTGTGCAAAACTCGTGCAACCCCGGATTCGTTGAACTCGGTGAACGGCTTGGCAAAGAAAAACTATTTCAATATATTCGCGCGTTCGGTTTTGGTGAAAAAACAGGCATCGATTTGCAAGGAGAAGGAAAAGGTATTTTATTTCCGCTCCATCGCGTCGGACCGGTCGAACAAGCGACGACTGCTTTCGGTCAAGGGGTAGCTGTTACACCGATTCAACAAGTCGCAGCGGTCGCAGCGGCGGTAAACGGTGGCATTTTATATCAACCGTACATCGCAAAAGAATGGCTCGATCCGGTCACAGGGGAAGTCGTACGCCGACAAACGCCGAAAGCAAAACGGAGAGTTATTTCCGAGGAAACGTCCAAGCAAATTCGCTATGCGCTTGAAAGCGTTGTGGCGCAAGGAACAGGTAAGGGAGCGTTTGTTGATGGTTACCGCGTTGGCGGTAAAACAGGTACGGCACAAAAAGCGAAAGACGGTCAATATTTAAAAGATAACCATATCGTTTCCTTTATCGGATTTGCTCCGGCGGACGATCCGCAAATTGTTGTATATGTCGCTGTCGATAATCCGAAAGGAACGGTGCAATTTGGGGGCGTCGTCGCTGCTCCGATTGTTGGAAATATTATGGAAGATAGTTTGCGTGCGCTTGGTGTAAAACCGCGTAAACAACAAATTGAAAAAGAAACGACGTGGCTCGATGTGCGCTATGTAGAAGTACCGAATTTAATCGGTTTAACAAAAAAAGATTTGCAACAACAGCTTTTTCACTTAAAATTAGATGGTAGTGGCGAAGGTGATACGGTCATTGAACAGGCGCCGAAGCCTGGAGTCAAAGTGAAAGAAGGAGCGACGATCCGGGTTTATTTTGGAACGAAACGGTAAAGCCTAGAGGAAGTATCCTCATGGCTTCTTTTTCTGTTTATATAAGAAAAAAAAGAAAGGAACGATCGGCATGAAGTTACAAACGTTGCTTCAACATTTACATAACTTTACCCCACGTGTAACAGAAAATCCAACGATTACATCGATTGAAATGGACTCAAGAGAAGTGAAACAAGGCTCGTTGTTTGTATGTATCAAAGGATTTACTGTAGACGGGCACGATTTTGCTGAACAAGCCGTAGCGCGCGGAGCGGTAGCGATCATTGCGGAACGACCGCTCACATTGCCTGTGCCGGTCATTTATGTGAACGATAGCCGCCGAGCATTAGCGGTGTTAGCGGATGCGTTTTACGGTCAGCCGACGCATCAGCTTCATTTAATCGGCGTGACGGGAACGAACGGAAAAACGTCGACGACGCATTTCATTGAACGCATATGCCGTCATGCCGGAAAAAAAACCGGTCTCATTGGCACGATTAACATGAAAATAGGCGATGAAACGTATGATGTAAACAATACAACACCTGAATCGCTCGTCTTGCAAAAAATGTTTCGTAAAATGGTCGATGCCGATGTGGACGTCGCTGCGATGGAAGTCTCTTCACATGCGCTACATATGGGAAGGGTGCATGGTTGCGATTTTGATGTCGCTGTGTTTACGAATTTAACGCAAGATCATTTAGATTACCATCAAACGATGGACCATTATCGTTGGTCGAAAGGGTTATTGTTTGCACAACTCGGCAACCGTTTTGACCATCAACGTCCAAAATTTGCGATATTGAATGCAGACGATGCGGCTTCCGAAGAATACAAAAAAAGTACAGCAGCTCACGTTGTTACGTACGGCATTCATCAAAAAAGCGACATCATGGCGAAAAATATTGAAATGACAACGAGCGGCACGACGTTTCAACTCGTCACACCGACCGAAACGGTACAAATAAAAACGAAACTGATCGGCATGTTTAACGTGTATAACACGTTAGCCGCTGTCGGTGCTTGTCTTGTCTCAAACATTCCGCTCGCGACGATTGTTGAAGCGATCGCTCATATGGAAGGCGTTCCGGGCCGCTTTGAAGTCGTTGATGCCGGTCAGCCGTTTACAGTTATCGTTGATTACGCCCATACACCAGATAGTTTAGAAAATGTGTTGCAAACGATTCGGCAGTTTGCGAAAAAGCGCGTATTTGTCGTCGTCGGTTGCGGTGGAGATCGCGATCGGACGAAGCGGCCATTGATGGCACAAATCGCTGTCCAATATAGCGATGTGCCGATTTTTACATCCGATAATCCGCGCTCAGAAGACCCGATGGCCATTTTAAATGATATGAAGCAAGGGGTAACAGAAGACGTCGTATGTATCGTCGATCGAAAAGAGGCGATTACATATGCGATTGAGCAAGCTGAAGAAGGCGATGTCGTTTTAATCGCAGGAAAAGGGCATGAAACGTATCAAATTATTGGCAAAGATGTGTTATATTTCGATGATCGTGTCGTCGCACGCGAAGCTATTCAACGAAGAAAAGATAAATAGGAGATGAGGAAGGGGCAACGATCATGAACGAGAAAGTCATTTTGTTTACGGCAGGGCTTGCTTTTATTATTACGGTTGTATTATCGCCCATTTTCATTCCATTTTTAAGGCGATTAAAATTTGGGCAAAGCATTCGTGAAGAAGGACCAAAATCACATCAAAAAAAATCAGGGACGCCAACGATGGGCGGATTAATGATTTTACTATCGCTTTCGATCACGACATTTGTCATGAGCGATCTATTTTTTGAACGGACAGCACAAACGTACTTATTGTTGTTTGTGACGATTAGCTACGGATTGCTCGGCTTTGTTGACGATTTCATTAAAGTCGTTATGAAGCGCAACCTTGGCTTAACGAGCAAACAAAAACTAGCAGGGCAATTACTCATTGCGCTCATCTTTTACTTTTTCTTTCAACACTATAGCATTTCAACGGTCGTTTCGATCCCAGGGACGAACGCTTCCATTGATTTAGGCGCTGCGTATATTTTGCTCATTATTTTTATGCTCGTTGGCGGCTCGAATGCCGTCAATTTAACAGACGGCTTAGACGGCTTGCTTGCGGGAACAGCAGCCATCGCGTTTGGTGCATATGCTGTATTGGCGTGGAATCAAGGGCAGTACGATATCGCCATTTTTAGCGTTGCTGTCGTCGGTGCAGTGCTTGGATTTCTCGTATTTAACGCGCACCCTGCAAAAGTGTTTATGGGGGATACCGGCTCACTTGCGCTTGGTGGGGCGATCGTCACCGTTGCGATTTTAACGAAGCTTGAAATATTATTAGTTATTATCGGCGGCGTATTTGTTATCGAAACGTTATCTGTTATCATTCAAGTCATTTCGTTTAAAACGACAGGCAAACGCGTATTTCGCATGAGCCCGCTTCATCATCATTACGAATTAATCGGCTGGTCTGAATGGCGCGTTGTTGTGACGTTTTGGACGGTAGGCTTACTATTTGCCATCTTAGGAATTTATATTGAGGTGTGGGTATGATGTATAACGGAAAAAAAGTGTTTGTATTAGGTTTAGCGAAAAGCGGATGGGCAGCGGCGAAACGGCTTCGTGAGCTCGGCGCCGATGTCGTCGTCAATGATCGAAATGAACCGAGTGAACAACAAAGACGGGAGCTAGAAGCGCTTGGCATTCGTCTCGTATGCGGCGGGCATCCGCTTGAATTGCTTGATGAGCCGTTTGATTTCGTTGTAAAAAATCCAGGCATTCCGTACACGAACGAGCTTGTACAAAAAGCGCTTGACAAACATATCCCGGTCATTACCGAAGTGGAAATTGCTTATGAAACGTCAGAAGCACCGATTATCGGCATTACAGGTTCAAACGGAAAAACGACGACGACAACGCTCATTTTTCACATATTGCAAGAAGCGAAACGGCGTCCGTTAATCGCCGGAAATATCGGAACGGTCGCGTGCGAAGTCGCAAAACAAGCGACAAAAGATGATGTTATCGTCATGGAATTATCTTCGTTTCAACTGCTTGGGACGATTCGCTTTCGCCCGCACATCGCGGTGTTGTTAAACATTTTTGATGCGCATTTAGACTACCATGGGACGAAAGAAGCGTATGCGGAAGCGAAAGGAAACATTTTTAAAAACCAAACAGAAACCGACTACGCCGTCGTCAATGCCGACGATCCGATTGTGATGCAATTGGCGGAGAAAAGCCGTGCGCAAAAAGTGCCGTTTTCCGCTAAAACGCCATTATCATACGGGGCGACAGTAAAAGAAGGAGCCATTTATTTTCACGACGAGCGAATTATCGATATTCAAGATGTGGTGTTACGAGGGGCGCATAACATCGAAAATATATTAGCAGCTGTTGCGGCAACAAAACTAGCAGGTGCAGACAACGATTCGATTTGCCGCGTATTAAAGACGTTTACAGGTGTACCACATCGATTGCAATTCGTTGCTGAAATCAACGGCCGAAAATTTTATAACGATTCGAAAGCGACAAACATATTAGCGACACAAAAAGCGTTAAGCGCTTTTCATGAGCCGGTCATTTTACTTGCGGGCGGCTTAGATCGCGGCAATGAATTTGATGAGCTATTGCCGTATTTAAACCATGTAAAAGCGGTCATTACGTTCGGACAGACAGCACCGAAAATTGAACGTGTTGCGCGCGAAGCAGGAATACAACAAGTGAAACGTGTCGATAATGTGGAACAAGCAGCTTTTGCCGCATATGAATGGTCGTCACCGGGCGATGTGATTTTACTCTCCCCAGCTTGTGCAAGTTGGGATCAATATAAAACTTTCGAACAGCGTGGGGACATGTTTGTACATGCGGTGCATAAGCTTAAATAAGACGAATTTTAAGTAAATTGAGGTGTTCCGCATTGCATGGAAAAAAGTCTGCACCTGATTTTTTGTTAATGATCATCACGTTTTCGCTGTTGGCGATCGGGCTCATTATGGTGTATAGCGCAAGCGCCATTTGGGCGGACTACAAGTTTCATGATTCGTTTTTCTTTGCCAAGCGCCAGCTGTTGTTTGCAGGGGTTGGCATTGTAGCGATGTTTTTTTTCATGAACATCGACTATTGGACGTGGCGCACGTGGGCGAAAGTGTTGCTTATCGTCTGTTTCATTCTTCTCGTCCTCGTCTTAATTCCAGGCATCGGCATGGTGCGCAACGGTTCGCGAAGCTGGATTGGCGTTGGCGCGTTTTCCATTCAGCCATCTGAATTTATGAAAATGGCGATGATCGCATTTTTAGCGAAATATTTATCTGAAAATCAAAAAAAAATCGCGTCGTTTAAACAAGGGTTACTCCCATCATTGACGCTCGTCTTTCTCGCGTTTGGCATGATTATGTTGCAGCCCGATTTAGGAACAGGAACGGTGATGGTCGGCACGTGCGTCGTCATGATTTTTGTCGCCGGCGCGCGCATGAGTCATTTTGTCGTTCTCGGTTTGCTCGGATTGGCAGGGTTTGCTGGGCTCGTGTTATCTGCTCCGTATCGCATGAAGCGCATTACGTCGTTTTTAAACCCGTGGGAAGATCCGTTAGGAAGCGGTTTTCAAATCATTCAATCGCTTTATGCGATCGGACCGGGCGGGCTATTTGGGCTCGGATTAGGGCAAAGCCGACAAAAGTTTTTTTACTTACCTGAGCCGCAAACGGACTTTATTTTTGCCATTTTAGCGGAAGAACTCGGATTTATCGGCGGTTCGCTCGTTTTGCTTTTGTTTAGTTTATTGCTTTGGCGCGGCATTCGCATCGCTTTAGGAGCACCGGACTTGTACGGCAGTTTTTTAGCTGTCGGCATTATTGCGATGGTTGCCATTCAAGTAATGATTAATATCGGAGTAGTGACCGGATTAATGCCGGTGACAGGCATTACGTTGCCGTTTTTAAGCTATGGTGGATCGTCTTTGACGCTTATGCTCATGGCGATTGGCGTCTTGTTAAACATTAGCCGTTACGCGCGATATTAAAGGCTGACTTCATGGAAGTCAGCTTCTTCTGTTACTTTCGATGAGGGGGAAAAACAATGAAAATTGTAGTTAGTGGTGGCGGAACAGGCGGACATATTTATCCTGCTCTTTCATTCATTCATGAAGTGAAAAAACAACACCCAAACGTTGATGTATTATATATCGGGACGAAAAAAGGATTAGAAAGTACGATCGTTCCAAGAGAAAACATTCCTTTTTATCCGATTGACATTAGCGGATTCAAGCGTAGTTTATCTTTTGAAAACGTCAAAACAATCGCTCGCTTTATTAAAAGTGTGCGCACGTGTAAAAAACTGTTAAAACAATATAAGCCAGACGTTGTGCTCGGAACGGGCGGATACGTGTGCGGACCTGTCGTGTATGCGGCAGCTAAACTAGGTATCCCAACGATCATCCATGAACAAAATAGCATTCCGGGATTGACGAACAAATTTTTAAGCCGTTATGTTCATAAAGTGGCTATTTGCTTTGAAGAAACAAAACAATATTTTCCATATGAAAAAGTCGTGTTAACTGGAAACCCGCGCGCTTCAGAAGTCGTAGGAAAAGATGGGCGAGAGGCGAAACGATCGCTCGGGTTAGATGAGAAAAAAAAGACGGTGCTCATTGTTGGCGGAAGCCGTGGGGCGCGCCCGATAAACGAGGCGTTTTTACAAGTGCTACAACAAGTCGAACAAAAACCGTACCAATTTTTATATGTTACAGGTGACGTTCATTATGATAAAGTAATAAAGGCGGTGAACGATGTCGGCAATCCTTCAAACGTCATCATTCGTCCGTTTATTCATAATATGCCAGAAGTATTGGCCGGAGTCGATGTCATCGTCGCGCGTGCGGGCGCAACGACGCTAGCAGAAATTACAGCGCTCGGCATCCCGAGCATTTTAATCCCAAGCCCATATGTGACGAATAATCATCAAGAAAAAAATGCTCGAGCGCTTGAAAAGAAAGGGGCAGCGATCGTCCGTTTAGAAGGCGAATTGACGGGCGTGCGCTTGCTTGAAGATATCGATCGCATATTGCTAGACGAACAAACGTTGACAAAAATGAAAGAAGCGGCATTTCAATTAGGCATTCGCGATGCGGCACAACGTTTATATCGCGTCATGGTGGAGATGATTTCATAAGTTGCATACGATATAGGAAAGAGGTAGAGGAGGTAGGCCATTGGAAAAGCTACGTGAAGAGCTGCTTGAAGCAAACGTTGGAACGGTGAAAGAGAACGAACGAATGGCAAATCATACAACGATGAAAATCGGCGGACCAGCTGACTTGTTTGTTGAGCCGAAAAATATAGATCGTTTAAAAAAGACGATGGAAATCGTGAAAAAATATAACGTCCGTTGGCGTGCGATCGGCCGCGGTTCGAACTTGCTCGTGCTAGACGAAGGCATTGAAGGCGTCGTCATTAAACTTGGCGAAGGATTAGACGACTTACAAATAAACGGGACAGAAGTGACGGTTGGCGGTGGCTATTCGCTTATTAAACTGGCGACAGTCATTAGTAAACAAGGATTGTCTGGACTTGAGTTTGCTGGCGGTATTCCGGGCTCGGTTGGCGGAGCGGTATATATGAATGCGGGCGCCCACGGTTCCGATATGTCGCGCATCGTCAAAAAAGCACAAATTTTATTTGAAGACGGGACGATCGAATGGTTGACGAATGAAGAAATGGAATTTTCGTATCGCACATCCGTTTTACAAACAAAGCGTAAAGGCATTTGTGTCGCAGCAACACTTGAAATGAAAAAAGGAAACCGCGACGAAATTGTCGCAGCGATGCAAAAAAATAAAGATTACCGCCGCGAAACACAACCGTGGAACTATCCGTGCGCCGGAAGCATTTTCCGCAATCCGCTCCCTCACTACGCCGGACAGTTAATTGAAAAAGCAGGATTAAAAGGCTATACGATCGGTGGAGCGAAAATTTCAGAACAACATGCGAATTTTATTGTAAATGCAGGCGGAGCGACGGCAAAAGATGTGCTCGAGCTCATCGATTACGTGAAAAAAACCATTTACGATTTATACGGTGTTTCGTTGCAAACAGAAGTTGAAATTGTTGGGCGGAAGTAATACATTTTCCCCATCCTAATTTTTTCTATATTATGCTATAATAAGTTTTGAAACAATGAACTAACGGTTGCTGACGTGCACCGTTAGTTTTCTTGTTATTTTGATTTGGTCCATCGACCGAGGTGGAGTGAATGGAAAAAGGAAAAGTTGTTGTTCTTGAAGAACGTGTACCGAAGTTGAAAGAGCAGCGAAGACAGCGCGCGAATCGCTTACTCATTGTATATATCGCTCTATTTTTTATGCTTTTGTTAGCTGTCATTTATGCCCAGTCGCCGCTTAGCAATGTCGCGGTCATCCACGTGGAAGGGAATCGGCATATCGCTTCTCAAGATGTCATTCAATTAAGCGGTGTGACGAAAAAAACAAGCTTTTGGAAAGTAAAAAAAGACGAAGTCGAACAGCGCATTCAACAACATCCGGAAGTGAAAGAAGTAAGCGTGAAAAAACGCATTCCGAATCGCATTGACATCGTGATCGTCGAACGAAAGCGCATCGCTTACATTTTGGACAAGCATTCGTTTCTGCCGATTTTAGAGAATGGAAAAGTGTTAACAGATGCGAAGCGAGCGATTCCGAGCGATGCCCCCATCTTAATTGGATGGAAAGAAGGAGAGGCTATTCAAGATATGGCTACCCAATTGGCACATACGCCAAGCTCGATTTTAAACCTCATTTCAGAAATTCATTACACCCCGAGCCCATCTGATCGAAGACATATTACCGTCTATATGAATGATGGCATAGAAGTGAGTGCGACGATCGATCGTTTTGCGGAAAAAATTGTCCATTATCCTTCGATCGTCAGCCAGTTGCAACCGGGGACGAAAGGTGTTCTTCATTTAGAGATGAGCACATATTTCAAGCCATACGAAACGGATGAAGGGGATGAAAAAGATGAAAATGAACGGTAGCCACGTCGTTTTATCGTTCGTTTGTTTAGTTTTAGGCTTTATGCTCGTCCTCTCCTACCAAATGACAAAAAAAGAAGCGGTCAATCGCCAATTAGAGCGCCAATGGAATAAAGAGTACGAATATCGCCAGCAGTTAATCGAGCAACAAGAACAAAACCGTAAACTGCAAGCAGAACTATTTGACAAACAACAACGCGTGCGCGAAATTGAAAAAGAGCTAGCAAACGAAGAACAAGTGTATTTTAACCTCGTCGAAGATGCGGAACGGTTGCGCATGTATCTCGGAAAAGTAAAGGTAAAAGGAAAAGGAGTAGAAGTGACGTTATCCGACGCTTCGTACATCCCTTCTGAAGCGAATGCGACAAACTATATTGTTCATGAGCAACACGTATTTCAGGTTGTAAACGAACTATGGATTGCTGGGGCATCGGCGGTGGCAATTAACGGTCAGCGACTATCGCATCGTTCGTACATTGTTTGTAACGGTCCGGTCATTGAAATTGATGGGACACAGCATCCAGCTCCGTTTGTCATTCAAGCGATCGGCGATCCGAACGTGCTCATTCCAGCGTTAACGATTGCCGGTGGCGTCAAAGACCAATTGACGAGCGATCATATTGTTGTAGATATTGTCGAAAAGTCAGAAGTGACGATGGAACCGATTATGCAAAAATAAAAGGAGGAGCGATGTTGGCGCAAAAAACGATATGGCATTTTACGTTTGTTTCGCTTATTATCGGCTTTATGTTAGCTGTCCAATTTCAAACGAGCCAAGAGCCCGATGTGCGCGATACGCGTGACATATGGGAAATACGACGAGATTTACAAAAAGAACAAGAGTTACATAAGCAACTGTTAAATGAAATTCGAAAATATGAAGAGACGTTAGAAAAATACGAACAGCAACGTTCAGAAAATAAAGGGGCTATTCTTCGCCAAACGGTAGAGGAGTTGAAAAAAGAAGCGGGACTGACAGAAGTTGTCGGCGAAGGGGTCGTGCTTTATATTGAGCAAATGTATGATGAATCATATGTTGGTCCCGTTCGCGATACGATATCCGCAGATTTACTCCGCCGGCTCATAAACCAGTTAAATATGTACGGGGCTCAACATATATCGATTGCCGATCAACGCATCGTTAACACAACGGTTATTCGCGACATTAATGGTGTGACGAAAGTTGATTCGTATCCGCTTCGTTCCTTTCCAATTGAAATAAAAGTGATTGCCCCCGATGCTGAAAAAATGTACAACCGACTGAAAGCATCAACCATTGCTGATGATTTTGCGCTTGAAAATTTGCTCCTTACCGTTTCAGAGCCACAACAACGGGTCGTCATCTCTCCATACGATGGTGCGGTGCGTGTGAAACAAATGGAAGCGGTCGAAGACGCTAGGAGGTGAAAAGAATGTGGCTTCCATTGCTCGGTTTACTGCTAGGCATACTGCTCGGATTTTTGACGGATTGGCGCATTCCGAGCGAATATTCGAGCTATTTATCGATCGCTGTGCTGGCGGCGTTTGATACGCTCATTGGCGGCATTCGTGCCCATTTACAAAATATTTACGATGAGCACGTATTTGTATCTGGATTTTTTTTTAATATTATTTTAGCAACAAGTTTAGCTTTTCTCGGTGTGCATCTTGGTGTAGACTTGTATTTAGCAGCTGTATTTGCGTTCGGTGTGCGCCTGTTTCAAAACATCGCTGTCATCCGCCGAATTTTGCTGACGAAATGGTTAGAAAACCGCCAAAAAAATCGTTTATAAAAAAGGGAATGCTGTTCGAATGTGGAATATAGTGTTGATATACATAGCAACGTTCATTTTGTAAAGGAGGTGCCACCAGAATGAACAGCAACGATTTTTATGTTAGTCTTGACATCGGTACATCTAGTGTAAAAGTGATCATTGGCGAAATGATGAATGATCAGCTAAACATTATCGGTGTCGGCAATGTGAAATCGCAAGGGCTAAAAAAAGGCTCTATTATTGATATAGATGAAACAGTACAATCAATTAAACGAGCGGTTGAACAAGCGGAACGGATGGTCGGCGTAACGATCAAAGGCGCGATTGTCGGAGTGAATGGCAATCATATTCAACTTCAGCCGTGTAACGGGATTGTTGCTGTATCAAGCGAAAATAAAGAAATTACAAATGAAGATGTGACGCGCGTCATTGAAGCGGCACAAGTCGTTTCCATTCCCCCGGAGCGCGAAATTATCGATGTCATTCCGAAACAATTTATCGTCGATGGGCTTGACGGAATTAACGATCCGCGCGGCATGCTAGGTGTCCGTTTAGAAATGGAAGGCACGATGATTACCGCATCAAAAACCGCTTTACATAACGTGCTTCGTTGCGTAGAACGGGCGGGATTACAAGTGCTTGACGTATGTCTTCAACCGCTAGCGGCAGCTTCGATTGCGCTATCGAAAGATGAGAAAAATTTAGGTGTTGCGCTCGTTGACATCGGTGGCGGTTCGACGACGGTTGCTGTCTTTGAACAAGGATTTTTACAAGCAACGACCGTGCTTCCGGTCGGTGGCGAACATATTACAAAAGATTTATCGATCGGCATGCGCACGTCCACAGAAGATGCAGAACGCATTAAACTAAAACATGGACATGCGTTTTACGATCTCGCTTCTGATGAAGAAGTATTCAGCGTTCCGATCATTGGCACCGATCAACATCAACAATTTACCCAGCTAGAAATTGCCGATATGATTGAGGCACGGGTAGAAGAAATTTTACAAATGGTACAAGCAGAAATTCGAAGACGCGGATTTCGCGACTTGCCTGGCGGATATGTGCTGACTGGCGGCACAGCAAATATGCCCGGCGTATTAGAACTGGCGGAGGCGATATTTAACCATACCGTTCGTGTGGCGATGCCAGATTACATTGGCGTGCGCGATCCGCAATATACAAACGGTGTCGGTTTAATTCAATTCTCTTATAAAAATGCGAAGTTGCAAGGAAGAGACGTTCCTGTTCTTTCTTCCGGAGCGGCAAACGATTTCCAAGTAGAAAAAAAGGTGCATAAAGCACCAGCGAAACCGAAACAAAAAGAAGAACATTTAGGACATAAAGTAAAGAAATTTTTCGGGTACTTTTTTGAATGACAATTTGAATGGCTAGGAGGATTATGTCATGTTGGAGTTTGACACGACTGTTGATCAGTTAGCGACAATTAAAGTAATCGGTGTCGGCGGCGGCGGAAACAACGCTGTCAACCGCATGATTGAACATGGGGTACAAGGTGTTGAATTTATCGCGGTCAATACAGATGCCCAAGCATTAAACTTATCAAAAGCGCCAATTAAGCTACAAATTGGAGCGAAATTGACGCGCGGATTAGGTGCGGGGGCAAATCCAGAGGTAGGAAAAAAAGCGGCAGAAGAAAGCAAAGAACAAATTGAAGAAGCGCTCAAAGGTGCGGATATGGTATTCGTCACAGCCGGCATGGGCGGAGGAACAGGAACAGGGGCGGCTCCAGTCATCGCTCAAATTGCGCGCGATTTAGGTGCGCTGACTGTTGGCGTCGTGACGCGGCCGTTTACGTTTGAAGGAAGAAAGCGTGCGATGCAAGCGGCAAGCGGTATAGCAGCGATGAAAGAAGCGGTTGATACGCTCATCGTCATTCCGAACGATCGTTTATTAGAAATTGTTGATAAAAATACGCCGATGTTAGAAGCGTTCCGTGAAGCAGACAACGTGCTTCGTCAAGGCGTACAAGGCATCTCCGACTTAATTGCTGTGCCGGGATTAATTAACTTAGACTTCGCTGATGTGAAAACGATTATGTCAAATAAAGGTTCCGCTCTGATGGGAATCGGTGTGGCGACAGGGGAAAATCGTGCGGCAGAAGCTGCGAAAAAGGCGATTTCAAGCCCGCTATTAGAAACGTCGATCGACGGTGCGCAAGGGGTGTTAATGAACATTACAGGCGGCACGAATTTAAGCTTGTACGAAGTGCAAGAAGCAGCCGACATCGTCGCATCCGCTGCGGACCAAGATGTCAATATGATTTTCGGTTCCGTCATTAACGAAAACTTAAAAGACGAAATTATCGTTACTGTCATCGCGACAGGATTTAACGAAGAAGTTAACCAAGCAAAAGCAACGCGACAAGCCGTTGTCAAACCAACGGTTGGCGTCAAGCGCGAGAAAAAAGAAGAACCAGTCGACTACCCGCCAACACGCGGTCAACAAGTAGAAGATCCGCTTGACATTCCAGCCTTTTTGCGCAACCGCAATCGTCGCCGTTAAAAAAACGCTCACGACTCGTGGGCGTTTTTTTTGTGCGCTTTTCTTATTCATCATTTGACAAAATCTCTAAAGAAATGACGTCATCGTTTGACACACTTTTCTATTGGAAGTGCTATATACTAGTTTCAAGATGTTTCAAGATAAGGAGGGGGTGCTGCTGATTTATGCCGATGTCGTATGGTTATTAAATTTTTGTTTCGATGCGATGTTGCTATGGCTTGCAGCGATCATGCTAAAGCGTCGCGTGCGCTTATGGCGCCTTATGCTTTCTGCGTTATTCGGTTCGTTGCTCGTCTTGCTCGTATTCACTCCTTTTGCTTATATGACATCTCATTTCGTAACGAAACTCGTCATCTCTTTTGTCATCGTTTGGATTTGTTTCGGTTTCCATCGCTTTCGTTTTTTTATCGAAAATGTGCTCGCTTTTTATTTTGCAACGTTTATGCTTGGCGGAGGGATGGTCGCCTTTCACTTTTTGCTAGAAAGTGAAATGACGCCTTATTCATCCGGATGGCTCACACATTCGACTTCTATTAGTTGGTTGTTTGTTATCATCATGTTTCCGATTTTATGGATATTATCAAAAGTGCAAATGGGAACGATTCGCGAAAAAAAGTTGCGGTTTGAACATGTTATTCCTGTCCGTGTGACATGTTTTGGACAAACGATATCGTTACAAGGATTAGTTGATAGCGGAAATCAATTGCGTGACCCGTTAACAAATACACCGGTCATGATCGTTGAATTGCAATCGTTCGCACACATCTTCCCTCCAGCTGTTTTACAAATGATTCAAAAACGGACGTACACAGATGACATCCCGAGCGAATGGGTGAGTCGGATACGTTTCGTCCCGTATCGTGCCGTTGGCGTGGAGCAACAGCTACTAGTAGCGATCAAGCCAGACGAAGTGCAATGGTCGGACGGAAAACAATGGACATCTGTCAAAAAAGTGCTCATTGGCTTTTATCCGTCATCGCTGTCAGCGGATGGTGAGTACAACTGCATCGTTCATCCGCATATTGTGATGTCGCAAGCTTCGTAATTATTATGATTATACGGCCGATCGTGCTGAAATAGAAGGAGGTTTTTTATGAAGTTATTCAAATTACGTCTCACATATGTATGGTACAAACTATTAAAAAAATTAGGGCTTAAAGCGGACGAAATTTATTACATCGGTGGAAGTGAAGCGTTGCCGCCGCCGCTTACAAAAGAGGAAGAAGAAATGTTGCTTCAAAAACTTCCTTCTGGAGATGAAACTGCGCGCTCGCTACTTATTGAACGAAACCTTCGTCTCGTCGTTTACATTGCACGAAAGTTTGAAAATACCGGCATTAACATTGAAGATTTAATTAGCATCGGTACGATCGGATTAATTAAAGCGGTGAATACGTTTAATCCGGAGAAAAAAATTAAACTCGCTACATATGCGTCGCGCTGCATTGAAAATGAAATTTTAATGTATTTACGGCGCAACAATAAAGTGCGCTCCGAAGTGTCATTTGACGAACCGTTAAACATTGACTGGGACGGCAACGAATTGTTGTTGTCGGACGTATTGGGGACAGAAGATGACGTCATTACGAAAGATTTAGAAGCAAATATTGATCGTAACTTGTTATTTCGCGCACTCGATCAATTAAGCGACAGAGAGAAACAAATTATGGAACTTCGCTTCGGTTTAACCGGAGGAGAAGAGAAAACGCAAAAAGATGTCGCAGACTTACTAGGCATTTCCCAATCATACATTTCCCGTTTAGAAAAGCGAATTATTAAACGATTGCGAAAAGAGTTTAACAAAATGATGTAATGCATATTTTTCCCTTCGAAGGAGATACTGAAAGCTGACAGCATCTCCTGCAAGGAGGGAAAGACATGACAAGAAACAAAGTTGAAATTTGCGGCGTTGATACATCGAAACTTCCCGTGCTGAAAAACGAAGAAATGCGTGAATTATTTCGGCAAATGCAAGCTGGTGACATATCGGCACGCGAAAAGCTTATTAATGGGAATTTACGGCTCGTATTAAGCGTCATTCAACGATTTAACAATCGTGGTGAATATGTCGACGATTTGTTTCAAGTAGGCTGTATCGGACTTATGAAATCAATTGATAACTTTGATTTAAGCCAAAACGTGAAATTTTCCACGTATGCCGTGCCGATGATTATCGGTGAAATACGCCGATATTTACGTGACAATAATCCGATTCGCGTATCCCGCTCGCTGCGCGACATTGCGTATAAAGCGCTTCAAGTGCGAGAAAAAATCATGAGCGAAACAGCAAAAGAACCGACGGCAGAAGAAATTGCGAAAATATTAGACGTGCCGCATGAGGACATTGTATTTGCGTTAGATGCGATTCAAGATCCTGTTTCGCTTTTTGAACCGATTTATAACGACGGTGGCGATCCGATTTATGTGATGGATCAGCTAAGCGATGAGAAAAATCGCGATACAAATTGGATTGAAGAAATTGCGTTGAAAGAAGGGCTTCGCCGTTTAAACGAGCGCGAAAAAATGATTATTCGTAAACGATTTTTCCAAGGAAAAACGCAAATGGAAGTGGCTGAAGAAATCGGCATTTCCCAAGCGCAAGTATCCCGTTTAGAAAAAGCCGCCATTAAACAAATGAATAAAAACATTCAATGGTAAACGACGCCTCCACCAAAAACGGTGGGGGCTTTTTATGTCGTGACTACAACAACTTGCTCATGCATACATATAAGTACATAAAATGAAAAAGGAGCGGAGAAACATGGTGAAAATTTCTGAATTACAACAAAAAGATGTCGTCAATGTCGCAAACGGCAAGCGGCTCGGAAATATTGGAGACATCGATATTAACTTAACGACCGGTCAAATTGAAGCCATCATTATTATCGGTACGGGAAAAGTGCTCGGTTTATTTGGACGGGCGGATGAAATCATCATTCCGTGGCGCGATATTGTGAAAGTGGGCGCTGACGTGATTCTCGTTCGATTAGATGGCGAGGAATAATTCACGTTTTCGGCAAGCTGTGATAAAATAGGAAAAAAAGTGATAAAATTGTACAAAGGATGTCGAATGATGAATGATATATTTCGCCAAGCGAGCGAATCATTGCTTTTATTTGATCAATGGGAACATGTCGTCGTCGCCTTCACAACAAAACGAGGGGGAGTGAGCACCGGACCGTTTGCGACGTTAAACGTCGGCATGCACGTGCAAGATGATCAAACCGTCGTGTATCACAATCGAAAAAAAGTAGCGGACGAACTGAACGTTTCGCTTGATCGCTGGGTATGTGCCGACCAAGTGCATGGCGTGCATATACAAAAAGTGACGAACGAGCATGCGGGAAAAGGTGTGCGCACGTACGACACCGCTTTGCCGCATACAGACGGGCTGTATACGAGCGAGCAAGGAATCATGTTGGCGCTTTGTTTTGCGGATTGTGTTCCGCTTTACTTTTTTGCGCCAAATAAAAAATGGATTGGGGTAGCGCACGCCGGTTGGAAAGGAACCGTTCACAATATCGCAGGCGAAATGGTTAAGCGATGGAATGAAGAAGGGGTAGATGCGCGCGATATTCACGTTGTCATCGGTCCATCGATCGGCCGTTGTTGTTACGTCGTCGATGATCGCGTCATTGAATTCGTCCAAAAGGCGCTAGTCAACTCGCCTCAATCTCTTTATAATGAAACAAGTAAGGGACAATATGCGCTCGATTTAAAAGAAATGAATAAACAACTACTGCAACAAGCAGGTGTTCCGAGCGAGCATATCGCTGTTTCATCGTATTGCACGAGCTGTGAGCAGTCATTATTTTTCTCTCACCGTCGCGATGGCGGAAAAACAGGAAGAATGATGGCGCTTATTGGCTGGAGGTGATGATATGACTGTTACACAACGTTTACAAACGATTCAACAACATATTGCTGAGGCGTGTGAAAAAACAGGGCGAAACGCATCAGATGTTCAAATTGTGGCAGTAACCAAATACGTAAGCATCGCACGGGCAAAAGAGGCGCTCGAAGCGGGCATCGTTCATTTAGGCGAAAGCCGGGCCGACGGTTTTTTACACAAATACGAAGCGATCGGAAAAGAAGCAACATGGCATTTCATCGGCACATTGCAATCGAGAAAAGTGAAACAAATCATTGATGACGTCGATTACATTCATTCGCTTGACCGTCTGTCGTTAGCGGAAGAAATCGACAAGCGAGCCAATCGGACGATCAAATGTTTCGTGCAAGTGAATGTGTCAGGCGAGCAATCGAAACACGGGTTAGCGCCGGAAGATGTATTGCCGTTTATTGAAACATTATCTGCTTTTTCACGTATTCAAGTTGTCGGGTTGATGACGATGGCGCCGTATACGGATGATGAAGCGACGATTCGTCGTTGTTTTCGGACGCTACGTGAGCTAAAAGAACGCGTGCAAGAAAAACAACTACCGCACGCCCCTTGTACACAGTTGTCAATGGGAATGTCAAACGATTATGTGATTGCGGTAGAAGAAGGAGCAACGTTTCTTCGGCTCGGTACATGTCTTGTTGGTGAAGAGGAGGTGGAGTAAAATGGGATTTGTGAAAAAAATTCGCGATTTTTTTGATTTAGATGAAGAAAAATGGGAAGAAGATGAGTATGAGCAAGAAGAAGTGGCCCAACAACCGAAAGTAGAACAAAAGCAAAACGTCGTCAGTTTGCAAAGTGTGCAAAAATCGTCCAAGCTCGTTTTATTTGAACCGCGCGCTTATGCCGAAGTACAAGAAATTGCTGACCATTTAAAAAATCGACGTGCCGTTGTTGTCAACGTTCATCGTGTCGATCGTGACCAAGCGCGGCGCATCGTTGACTTTTTAAGTGGAACGGTGTATGCGATTGGCGGAGACATTCAACAAGTCGGATCTACGATTTTTTTATGCACGCCAGATAATGTCGATGTCAGTGGATCCATTTCTATTGTTTCTGACGATGAACCGACGATAAAGAGGTGGTAAATTTGTATACAATTGCAAACTTTTTAGCAACAGTCATTGAAGTATATTCGTATGCGATTATTATTTACATTTTAATGTCTTGGTTTCCGAATGCGCGGGAAACGAAAGTGGGACAGTTTTTCGCCAACATTTGTGAGCCGTATTTAGAGCCGTTTCGCCGCTTTATTCCGCCGATTGGCATGATCGACATTTCTCCGATCGTCGCCTTGCTCGTTTTACGCTTTGCGACGGCAGGAGTTTATGGACTAGTAGATATGATCAGTCGAGGGTTGTAATGGACATTTATCAACATTTTCGAAAGGAAGAGCATCATTTTATTGATCTCGTTTGCGAATGGAAGCGGCTCGTGACGGAACAATATGCTCCGAAACTCACAGATTTTTTAACTCCGCGTGAACAACAAATTGTCCGCTCGATTGTCGGCAATCACGATGAGGTGCACGTTGCTTTTTTTGGCGGTTCATCGTCTGTAGAGCGAAAGCGTGCACTACTATACCCGCCGTACTTGCAACC
The DNA here is from genome assembly GCF_011006755.1 of Anoxybacillus sp. MB8. Taxonomy (NCBI): domain Bacteria; kingdom Bacillati; phylum Bacillota; class Bacilli; order Caryophanales; family Anoxybacillaceae; genus Anoxybacillus; species Anoxybacillus sp. MB8. Next base: position 4,275 of record NZ_RXXX01000024.1, on the reverse strand, counting down.
GAATGAAGATGATTTTCAATTATCGTTGTTTTCCGTTCGCTATCCGAAAAAGTTTGTGACGCTTGGGCATCGCGATGTGCTTGGTGCCTTGTTGTCGCTCGGTGTAAAGCGTGAGAAGTTTGGCGACATCGTCATCGTTGAAGATGTCATTCAGTTTGTCGTCGCCAAAGAAATTGCGCCGTTTGTAAAAATGAACGTGACTTCGATTGGAAAAGCAAAAGTGTTACTAGAAGAACAACCGCTCTCCAAACTTCTTGATGTGAAAGAAGAATGGGAGGAAGAGACGTTAACCGTTTCTTCTTTGCGGCTTGACGCCATTTTAGCGCAATGTTTCCGCCTATCGCGCCAAAAAGCGCAAGCACTTATTGAACAAAGCTTCGCGAAAGTCAATTGGAAAACGGTTGACCAAGCGCATATGGAGTGCCGAGAAGGCGATTTATTGTCGCTGCGCGGGTACGGCCGTTGCCGACTACAAGCGATTGCTGGGCAAACAAAAAAAGAAAAATGGCGCATCGTTGTCGAAAAAGCAAAATAAAAGCAGGATTTTCGCGAGATATGTCGAATGAACACATACGTACATAAGATGGAGGTGGGCCACATGCCGTTAACGCCGTTAGATATTCATAATAAAGAATTTAGCCGAGGCTTTCGCGGATATGATGAAGATGAAGTAAACGAGTTTTTAGATCAAGTCATTAAAGACTATGAAATGATTTTGCGTGAAAAAAAACAGCTTGAAGAAAAGGTGCAAGAGCTGACAGAAAGGCTCAACTATTTTACAAATATTGAAGAAACGTTAAATAAATCGATTTTAATCGCGCAAGAAACAGCGGAAGAAGTGAAGCGAAACGCTCAAAAAGAAGCGAAGCTCATCATTAAAGAAGCGGAGAAAAACGCGGATCGCATCATTAGCGAAGCGCTTGCAAAAACGCGAAAAATTGCGATGGAAGTGGAAGAATTAAAGCGTCAAGCGAAAGTGTTCCGCAATCGGTTTAAAATGTTAATTGAAGCACAGCTTGATATGTTAAACAACGGTGACTGGGACCATTTATTAGATTACAAGCTTGATGATGAAGAGATACAAGAAATAGCAGAGTCTTGACGAGCGGCGTTGTTATTGCCTATAATATCGATTACAGTTATATAAGAAAAACGATGAAGGGGACAGTAGTTCTTTCAACAGCTTATTTCAGCGAGTCGAGGGCGGTGGAAGCTCGGCATAAGCGAAGGAATGAAAATCACCCCAGAGTTCCGTGCTGAACGAATAGTAGGCCACGGCGCGTCATTCCCGTTACGAATGTCGAGTGGACTATGGGAACATAGTCAATAAGGGTGGTACCGCGAGACCTTCTCGTCCCTTTTGGGCATGAGAAGGTTTTTTTATTTTCATACATAAAGGAGGTTAAACTCATGGATTACAAAGATACGTTACTGATGCCAAAAACTGATTTCCCGATGCGTGGCAATCTTCCGCAGCGCGAGCCGGAAATACAAGCGAAATGGGAAGAGATGGACATTTACCGCAAAGTGCAAGAGCGCACGAAAGATCGTCCGCTGTTTGTGCTACATGACGGACCGCCGTATGCGAACGGTGACATTCATATGGGCCATGCGCTCAATAAAATTTTAAAAGATTTCATCGTTCGTTATAAATCGATGAGCGGCTACTGTGCGCCGTACGTGCCAGGGTGGGATACGCACGGGCTGCCAATCGAAACGGCGCTCACGAAAAATAAAGGCGTCAATCGCAAAGAAATGAGCGTTGCTGAATTTCGAAAATTATGTGAGCAATATGCATATGAGCAAATTGACCGCCAGCGCGAGCAATTTAAACGACTTGGCGTGCGCGGCGACTGGGACAACCCTTACATTACATTAACGCCAGAATACGAGGCACAACAAATTAAAGTGTTTGGTGAAATGGCGAAAAAAGGGTTAATTTACAAAGGATTAAAACCGGTATATTGGTCTCCATCAAGCGAATCCGCGCTTGCTGAAGCAGAAATTGAGTATAAAGATAAACGTTCGCCGTCTATTTACGTTGCTTTTCCTGTCAAAGACGGAAAAGGGGTGCTAAATGGTGATGAACATATCGTCATTTGGACGACGACGCCATGGACGATTCCTGCAAACTTAGGCATTGCTGTTCATCCAGAGCTACAATATAGCGTCGTTGAAGCAGACGGTCGTAAATATGTTGTCGCATCCGAGTTGCTTTCATCGGTGCAAAAAGAAATTGGTTGGGAACATGTGACGGTATTAAAAACAGTCAAAGGAAGCGAGCTTGAGTACGTCGTGGCGAAACATCCGTTTTACGACCGCGATTCGCTCGTCATTTGTGGTGAGCACGTCACAACGGACGCTGGAACAGGTTGCGTCCATACGGCCCCAGGACACGGGGAAGACGACTTTATTGTCGGCCAAAAATACGGCTTAGGTGTGCTTTGTCCAGTTGACGAGCGCGGCTATATGACAGAAGAAGCGCCAGGGTTTGCCGGCATGTTTTACGATGAGGCAAACAAAGCGATTACGGAAAAACTACAAGAAGTCGGCGCCTTGTTAAAACTATCGTTTATTACCCACTCATATCCGCACGATTGGCGGACGAAGCAACCAACGATTTTCCGAGCGACGGCGCAATGGTTTGCATCCATCGATAAAATTCGCGAGCAACTGTTGCAAGCGGTTGAAGAAACGAAATGGGTGCCAGCATGGGGTGAAATTCGCATCCACAACATGATTCGCGATCGCGGTGACTGGTGCATTTCCCGCCAACGCGCATGGGGTGTGCCGATCCCTGTCTTTTATGCGGAAAATGGCGAACCAATTATTACAGACGAAACGATTGAACATGTATCGAACTTATTCCGCCAATACGGTTCTAACGTTTGGTTTGAACGTGAAGCAAAAGATTTACTTCCAGAAGGGTTTACGCATCCAGGTAGCCCGAACGGACGCTTTACGAAAGAAACGGACATTATGGACGTATGGTTTGACTCCGGTTCTTCTCATCAAGCGGTGTTGGAAGAACGCGCGGATTTACAACGTCCAGCCGACCTTTACTTAGAAGGTTCCGACCAATATCGCGGTTGGTTTAACTCATCGCTTTCTACAGCGGTTGCCGTGACGGGAAAAGCGCCGTATAAAGGCGTTTTAAGCCACGGATTCGTATTAGATGGCGAAGGACGGAAAATGAGCAAATCGCTCGGCAACGTCGTCGTGCCGGCAAAAGTGATGGAACAGCTCGGTGCGGACATTTTGCGCCTTTGGGTCGCTTCTGTCGATTATCAAGCAGACGTGCGCATTTCTGACAACATTTTAAAACAAGTCGCCGAAGTGTATCGAAAAATTCGCAATACGTTCCGCTTTATGCTCGGTAACTTATTCGATTTCAACCCGGCAGAACGCGTGGCGATAAATGAATTGCGCGAAGTCGATCGCTATATGCTCATTAAACTGAATCGTTTAATTGAAAAAGTAAAACAAGCGTACGAAACGTATGAGTTTGCGACTATTTACCATGAAGTGAACAACTTCTGTACCGTTGATTTAAGCGCGTTTTACTTCGACTTCTCGAAAGACGTATTGTACATTGAAGCGGCAAATAGCCATGAGCGTCGCTCGATTCAAACGGTGCTATACGATACGCTTGTGGCGTTAACGAAACTTGTTGCGCCAATTTTACCGCATACGGCAGATGAAGTATGGTCATACATTCCGCACGTAAAAGAAGAAAGCGTGCAACTTGTCGATATGCCAGAAGCGGTGCGTATGGATGATGAAGATCGCATCGTTAAAAAATGGGATGCATTTATGGAGTTGCGCGACGAAGTGTTAAAAGCGTTAGAAGTGGCGCGCAATGAAAAACTCATCGGTAAGTCGCTCACTGCGCACGTCATTTTATATCCGACAGACGAAACGAAAGCGCTCATCGATTCGATTGAAGAAGATATGAAACAGCTATTAATCGTTTCCGCGTTTTCGATCGGTGGAACGTTTGCGGACGCACCGAGCGAGGCGCAAACATTTACAAAAACAGCGATCGTCGTCAAACAAGCGGAAGGAAAAACGTGTGCGCGCTGCTGGGTCGTGACACCAACGGTCGGCGAAGATGCCAACCACCCAGAGCTATGTCCACGTTGTGCGGCAATTGTCAAGCAATAACCGACATCCCCCCTCTCTTTGGTAGCGTCAAAAAATCTATGAAAAGTCATCATGGTCTACCTGTTGAAGGAAAATAAAGAGGATAGTGGAATTGGATTCGCCCTTGACCAA
>NZ_RXXX01000023.1:0-41627 GCF_011006755.1 Anoxybacillus sp. MB8 | reverse complement strand
CACGTTGTACATTTGGATTTTTTTGAAGTATGTTTATCTCTTTAGATGAAAAAGTTATTTTACTCATATTGTCCCCTACCCCCCATATTCTTAAATTCAAGTATATAAAAATACCTGTAGGTTGAACACTCTTTTTTTCGAGTGTCCTACCTACAGGTACCATTTTAAACTCTCATCCTCTTTTAAAATGTAACTTTTTGAGAAATTACCTCGTCCCCGCCTTTTGTTTCTACAATGGCTTCTGTGACTTCTTCATTTACAATCTTCGCCACTTCAAATTCACCATTTTCTCCAACAGCTTGTTCAAACGTTTGTGATCCAATTTTTACAACAACAGCCGTTGCTTTTGATTCTTCTGGCAGTTTGCCTGTAATTTTATAAGCATATGTACCTGCTAGAAATTCTACTTTTTTTGCTTCTGTAATGTTCATTTTTCCACCCACCTGTTGATTTGGTTTCTGATCCTTTGGTTTTGTTGTTTGTTCATTTGTTGGTTTCTGCTCATTCGCTTGCACGTTTTTATCACCAACTGTCATATTCGCTACCTTCTCCCCATTGCGAATCGCAGAAAGATAAATCGTTTTCCCTTTGTACTCCTCTGCAAGCTTTTTCGCTTGCGACTGCATCATCGCCATGACTTCTTTATCTGATTTTTTCTCATCGACAATGACTTCAGCAACGACATCATTTCCTTCTTGCTTCACACGTACTTCTTCCTTTACCCCAGCCTCCTTTTGTCCCTCTTGATGATTGACATAGTAAAACAAACTAGTCGCAAGCACCACGAGTAAAAAGATGAGCCACTTGCCTTTTTTATTCATATGAATTCCTCCATATCCACGTTCATACGACATTATTATATCACTAACATATATACAAAAAAAAGACTCTATTAAGCGCAGGCCTAATAGAGTTTACTTCACACGTACAATGATTTCATAACCTTTCTTCATTACTTTTCCATTTTTACTTTTTGCCTGTGGATGAATGTAAAGGGCGTACGTATGCAACATCTGCAACGGTTCAGCTAGTCGCAATTTTACTTGTTTTTCAGATATGACTTCATAAGTCAACGGAATTTCTTCGCCACCGAGTTCAACAAATTGGAACATTTCATTTTGTAAAGTTTGGGAATTGATCGGAGCCGAAAACGTAACAACGAGTTCTGTTGTTCCTGCTGTTTTCTCTAACTCTTTTAACTTTTTATATACATATTTTTGCCGAAGGGCATCATGATGAGCACGAATAAGCTCTTCTCCTTCCGCTGTTACAATATGGGGAGGCACTCCCACCTGATTGATCTTCTGACCTTTTGGTGAGAAAAACTCCGCAATTGTTAGCTTCAATACGTCCGATTCATCTGGATGATCCCAGTCGATTGTAAAGATTTGTTGCATCGTTCCTTTTCCAAACGTTGTCTGACCATATAACGTCGCTGCATGGTAATCACGTAGCGCTGCGGCGACCATTTCCGAAGCACTTGCACTAAACTCATTTATTAAAAGTGAAACCGGTTTGTGAAACTGCACAGGTTGTGTAATTGGATCAAGCATTTCTTGTTCATCTCTCGCCTGAATGAACGTTGCATGCGGAATATTCTGGAATAATCCGAGTACCTTTAAAGCCGTGTCAATATATCCACCGCCATTATAACGGAGATCAACAATGTATCCATTCACATTTCCGAGCTCGACAATCGCTTTTTGCATATCGCTTGCCGCTTGTTCATCGAAACTCAATAGAGCAATATAACCGATATTTCCTCCCAATTTTTTATGAAACACTGTCGGGATATCTATCGTTTGACGACGTGTAATGACCGTCACATATTCATTTATACTCGGACGATACACCGATAAACGAACGTACGTCCCTTCTTCACCTTGTAAGTAAGTAATCGCTTCTTCAAGCGGAACGCCTTTTAATGAATAAGCGTCTACTTGTACGATGATATCTCCCACTTGTAAGCCGGCTTGTTTGGCGTCGCTACCATCCAATATATCAACCACTCGCAAACCAAGCTCGTCTTCCTCTACGAATATTCCAACGCCTGAAACACTTGGAGAAATAGAATCCAAAAACTCTTTCCATTCTTCGTATGTCATATATTGCGAATATGGATCAAGCTTGTCGATCGTTGCTTGAATCGTCTGTTGTTGAAGCACTTCCGGTTCAACTTGTTTATAATAATAGTTCTCAATAAAAAAACGGACCCGTTCTAACTTTTCTTCTTCACTCAACGTTTGAGCAAATGTTAGTGATGGGATGGTTAGGAACAGGCAAAGAAAAATAACTACACGCGACACAAAACGTTTCATACTCTCCTCTTCCTTCTTCTATTATTCCACTTCTACAACTTCTAACCATTCATCCCATGGGAATGGCACTGAATTTCCGAATCGATCAAAAAACGGAACAGACGGCATCGTATCAGCTGTCACAGGCACCCCTTGTAACTTATGAAACACAAAATCATTTAAATTAGCAATTCGTCCATCTAAAACGATATATACCCGATCAAATCCTACATCGTTAATTAAATCAAGAACATGTTGCTTTGTGTTGGCTTGCAAAAGATCATCGATCGAGTAATACTTTCCTTCTTGTCCTTTCACAATGTAAAATCCTTCTGGAACCGTTGTCTCAGCACGAGGATGCAAAGGTATAGCAAAAATCATGGCCAATATACATACAAATATCAATCGCTTCATCATAAACCTCTCCTCATATTGAAGAAAGAGGGGAAGAGATCCTCCTCCCCTTCATATTCATATTTGTTTCGCTATCAATCTTGTGCATTCAAGAATGGTAGCCATTCATTATACAAGTAATCATAAGTTTGAGACAAGTCCTCTTCCGTAGCATCTGGGTTCGTAAGCATGCTTTCAGCAGTCGTTAACCAATTACGCAACGTTATTGTTTCATTCGATTGAGCTAACTCTGGATGCTCGTTCAAATATTGCCCAATCTCAGTAACGAGCTCACTCAATCGTTCACGTATATCCCATCTGTCTCCCCCAGTATATCCCGCTTCACGCAATACAGTTGGAATATCTCGAGAAAGTGTGTTGATCGGGCGAATACTAATGTTCTGACCATTATTTGAAACGACCATTTCAAATACAGTCCAGTATAAGTCTTCCATTGTACCGTTTGTCGGTACAGTAAACTCATAATTCGCTGCTGTTGCGTTCCCTGTAAACACTTGCACCTTCGAGCCAGACAATGTTAGAGGGTGTTCTTCAGAATAGTTGTGAACAATAAATGTGTACGTACCATCAACTAGCTTACGGACTGTTGTTGTTTCAGGTCCATATGATTGAGTATCATCCCAATCAAGGTCAACGTAAATAATCCCATTGTATACATATATTTTATCCGCAAACCATGTGTGGAACTTTCCACCATCAGGAGTCGGTCCAACAAGATGAGAATCGACATCCCGTGGTTTTTCATTCCATGTTAACATCACTTTTAATTCGCTAGTTCCTGCAGCACGAATCGCTGTTTCGTTTTGATTTGTATTATATGAGTCTGTTGGTGCAACCGCAATCATATACGTTGTCACAAAACCAGCCCCAGAAATTTCTCCTGTGTACGTTCCAGGGTCTAACGCAACGGAATAGTATCCATGCTGATCAGTCGTTACTTCCTTAACGACCGCACCTGTTCTTGCATCTGTCCCTCTGCGGAATTTAATTGTTATTCCTTCGATTCCTGCTCCATAAACATCTGTAATATACCCCTCAAAACCTGTTTGCAACAATACCGTTGTTGTCTTTGGAGTTCCTGACAATTTTGATGTTTGGGCAGAAGGAGCAACTGTAATCTCAAGAATCTTGTTCATATTATCCGGCGTTAATGGAATTGGCTCATACATGATACGACCCCTATATTGATCGTACTCTAAGTTTTCTAATTGGATCGGCATACCATTTAATTTTGCCGTAATCGAAAAATCTTCGATTGTTAAGCCTGCTAGATAACTAGAAAGATGAACTTGAATCATACCTTGTGTCGCTCGTATCGCTTGAAGCGTCGCCTGCCCGGTAGAAGAGTAGCTCTCGCTTACAATTTCATTTCCAATTCGTACAGAACCATTGATTTGCAAAACAAGATTACTTGGGCGGGTCGATAATTGAACATCTTCTGCACGAATAGTCGCAGTGTCAATGGCTCCATTCCCTGTAATAGCCGCAATCGCATGTAACACTAACGTTTCAATGCTCGTTTCATCCGTTAAATGAATACGAACATTTGCGGCACGAGAATTAACCGTTTCGAAACTTCCTGCAAGTTCTAGCTGAACATTCGGATCAGAGGATTGAACTGTTTCTCTTACTATAACATTTGTAAAACCTGGTGAGTCACCCGTCAATCCCATCTCCTTTACGATTGCATATGACTCCAGCTGCAAATCGACAACTTTCGTAGCCCCCTCGGCAACAATGCGCACTTTTCCATCATTTTTGTTGACAATAACGGTCATCAAAACAGAGTCGCGGAAGTAAACACTATTTTCCCCGCCACCTTTAACAATCGTTTGTCCGTCAACAGTCACACCTTGAAGCGTCACTTCACCTTGCCCAACGTCTTCACCAATTGTTAAGTTGCCTGTAATGTGAACATTGCGAAGGGTAACTCCACTGCTATTTACTGTCACGTTCCCTTGAATAATCTCTTTCCCCTCACTTGGACCATATACGCCACTCGAAGCAATAACAGTCGGCACAGTAACAGTAGACGGAGCAAAAACAACTCTGCCTAGTCGATCAACGAATGATACGCGTGGCATCGTATCAGCTGTGACAGGTACCCCTTGTAACTTATGAAACACAAAATCATTTAAATTCGCAATTCGTCCATCTGAAACGATATATACCCGATCCAATCCTACATCGTTAATTAAATCAATAACATGTTGCTTTGTATCCGCTTGAAAGAGATCATCGATAGAGTAATACGCTCCTTCTTGTCCTTTCACAATGTAAAATCCTTCTGGAACCGTTGTCTCAGCATGGGTCTGAAACGGCATCATAAACATAATAAGAAATGCAAACAAAAGTGCACTTTGAGACAATACTTTCTTCACCATTCTCCCCCTGTTCTTAATGGAAGTAGTTTTTAATTTAAGAGTAAAAGTTAACTAGATGAAAACACCTCCATGATTGACATTTTATACCCTACAAGTTAATATATATAATATCATTCATGTTTTTGTCTACCATTTTTTCATATATAAACATGAAATGATTTGCTATTCCACCATTAAAAATAAAAAAATAGAGAGCCGAATCAACTCGACTCTCTACGTTCATACTTATTGACCTAATTTTGCAATCGCTGCATCAATCGCTGCGTTAATTTGCGCTAATGTGCTGAATGCTGGGCTTACAGCGCCATCTTGGTTAAATGGCAATGCATTTTTGAAGTGCTCTGCAATGTCTAATTGATCTGCATAGCTGTAGCTGTTAAATGGCGCATAGTCATAAGCTGCTAAAGCATCGCGCACTTCCACGATCGTGCTTCCTGATGTTAAGCCGTTAACAAGCGCAAGTTTGTCTGCATGCGTTGCAATGGCAGTTTGGAGTGCATCTTTCACAGCTGCTACATCTGCAAATGGCTCTTCTTTAGCATTTAATACAAGCTGTGCCACTTCTAATCGTACAGCGCTTGTCAGCGTCAAGTATGCATTTGCGTTGTAGCCTGGGTCAACCTCTTTCGCTTTGTTTACGAAATCAACGAGCGCTGTGCGCAATGTCGTTGCGTTGCTTGCACTATTTACGACAACAACTTGGTTAATGAGATCTACAGCTTTTTGTAGGCTTGCTACGTTTGCAGTAGCTGCGCTGTTTAGTAATTCAACATCCGCCAAGTAAGCAAGCTTGTTCGCTGCAAGCACATTCGTTAAACCAAGGTATTTGTCTTGAAGCAATGCAAGTAATGCATTCGCATTTTCAACGTCTGTTTTTTCTGCGTCTGCTGTGAAGCCAGCGACGTTATCCAGACGTGTTTGAATCGCATCAGCATTTGCTGTTTCGATCGCCCCTTTAATTGTCGCTACATTATATGATGGTGTAGGTGTAGCTAATGCTTCCATATAATCAACGACAAAGTCTGGGTTGACGATCGCATAATCAAACGTATCTTTATCATTTACAACGAGCGCTAAACGTTGCAATAAGCCAAGGAATGCTGCACGATCTTCTGGTTTTTCTGAATCAAGCGTGTTTTCACCATCGCTATCTACCGCTGCGTTGATATCATCAAGCGCTGCTGTTAATTGTGCGTCATTTACATCGGATACGAACGCACCTACTTTTTCAACTGTGTTAAATGCTGTATCTTTGTTTTCCGTTGCGTTAAAGGCATCGAAGTACTCTGCTTTTAAGTTCGCGTTTAATCCTTCTACTTCTAACGCTTGAACAGCTGTAAACAATTGGTCAGCATTTGTTGCATTCACAACAGCAAGCAATTTCGCTACAACCGCTAAACGCTCAGCAAGCGCTGCTTTCGGCTGTGGTGCACCTTCTTCTGTGCTATCCGGCGCAACGAAGTTTAACGCGCTAACCGCTGCATTGTAGTTTGCTGTTGTTACGTTTCCTTCCGCTACAGCAACTTTCTCTTCTGCTTTCGTTAAGTTGACTGTATCAATTGCCTCTTGAAGCGCTTGTTTTGTTGTGATGTCTGCTTTTACTTGACCAGCTTCAAAGATCGCAGCTTTATATTCATTAATGTATGCATCGTTAACACGCTCAAAGTTCGCTTGTAAAATGTTGTAAATTTCTACGTCGTTAATCGCTGTATTTAACGATTGTTTTAACTCTGCAAATTGTGCTGCTGCTAATTTTGCATCGTTAATGTTTTTCACAAACTCGATGACTTCAGCAACTGTTTTAAAGCCACCTACTGGTTTCTCCGCTGTGAAGTAATCGGCTAAGTTGTTGTATACCGCAACGTTTTCAAACAACTCATGTTGAAGCGCATTCCAAAGTTGAATTTGCGTCGTCGCTCCGTTTACTGCTGCCACAGCCCCATCAACTGCTGCAAAGTCAAGTGCTGTGTTTACTGTTGACTTCACGTCGCCGACTTTCACTTCAACCACATAGTTGCCGCTAACAAGCGTACGAACGTCAAATGTCGCTTCTACATGCTCGCCGTCGAGGTCGACTTCTTGTGTAAGCTCTGCATTTTGTTTTAAGTTGCCGTCTTGGTCATATCCAAAAATCGATACAGTTGCTTTCGTCAACTCGCCAGCGTTTTTCACTGTTGCTGTTACAGTTGTCGTTTTTGCTTTTACGTTCGTTTCCGCTTTTGTATATAAAACCGCTAAGTCTGTGCGGGCATCTACTTCAATTGTCGCTTCTTTTTTCGTTTCACCTAATTGAACAGCGTAAACGATCGTTTGTTTTTCATATGTCGCTTCCACAACTGGTACAGCGATCACTACTTTGCCATCCACAACAGTAAATGCATTCGCATCTAATTGTAACGCTTCGTCATTTTTCGTTACAACAATGCCTTCTGGAACGCTATCGACAGCTTTGCTTAATGTCACTGTTAACTGACCGTTTGTCGCTTCGACTCCTGTCACAGTCGGCGCTACAGCTTTCACAACGACTTTCACTGTCGCTTTTAATTCTGTTCCTTCAACTGTACCTGTAAGCACATACTCCCCTGGTTGGCTCATATCTTTTGCTTCCCAAGCCACTGCTTTTTGTGCTTTTGCGCCGTTTGTCATTGTCACTTCCACTGTGTTTGGAAGGTTGATTGTTTCCCCTTCGTTCACAACGACGTCGGCTACTGGGCTAATCGTTTGCACTTTTGGTGTCACAACAGGCACATCAACTTTTGCTTTTTCTGCTGTTTGCCCTTTAAATGCGATTTGATAAGACTTACCTTCTTCTAATTTTGTTTTCGTTTTAATGACGATGATTGTCACTTTGTTTTGTGACGCTGCCGCAGCTTTCACCGTTACAGACTCGATTTCGACACCGTCAATCGCGAAGTCTGCTGGATTAATGTTTTTCAATTCGCCATTAAACGCAATTTCTAATGTATATTCATCAACAAAAGAAACTCCTGCAATATTCGCTGCTGTTACTTCCTCTTGCTGCTCTTTAACACTTAACGCACGAATGACAAAAGATGCAAATTGACCGCGTGTAACATTTGCTTTCGGGCTAAATTGTGTATTTTTCGTTACACCGTTTGCCTCTAAAATTTGAATGTACTCACGAGCCCAACCTGCTGCTTTATCAAGGTCTGTGATGTTTGTTGTGAAATCAGCTGGCTTTGTTAACTTAAACGCTTCGACAACTACTTTTGCCATTTGTTCGCGTGTCATGTTTGCTTTCGGATTGAAGTTGCCTCTCTCATCACCTGTCATAACGCCTGCAGCACGAACGATCGCCACCGCCTCAACAAGCTCTTTGTTCGCTGCTGGCACATCCGCAAAGCTTGGCGCATTCTCAGGAGCTTGGAAACCTGCATCTTTTAAAATACGTGAAAAAATGATAGCCGCCTCTCCACGAGTAAGGGATTTATTCGGCTTAAATGTGCCGTCTGCATATCCCTTTATGTACCCTTTCTCTACTAACGCAGCAATGTCATCCGCATGAACGCTACCAGCTACATCTGTAAACGCTGCCGCAAATGCTGGCGTTACTGCTGATGCTACAACTGCTGCTGATACAGTCCCTGCTACAAATTTACGGAAGTTTTGGTTGTAAGCCATACTACTGATTCCTCCTGTTCCCGTTGTCGGCCTTTGGATTTCCAAAAGCACGTAGAAACTTTTTTAATAATGTTTTACATTTCTAATACTATCACCCTATCAAAAAAGAATAAATGCAATATTTATAACTATAGAGGAAGATAAAAGAGGAATTACATCTACAAAACCTTCTTAGTAAAATTATTCGTTTCATAGAAAATTAAAATATGAAAGTTATTTTTTATAAAAAATAGAAAAGGCACAATAAAAAAAGTGTTGCCCATTCGCAACACTTATCAATCACCATTTTTTTGAAATGTCAATATATCATCTGCTACTCTTTTTGCTACATACTGTATAGATGGCTTTTGATCGACATCCCTGCAAAGCATACCATCTTCAGCAATCGCTCCCCATACAGCTTCATTTGTTCTCCTCTCTCTCACAAACGTGTCAATCGCTTGCGCCACAGCTTGGCATCCGCGATGAAACGGCTTCGTCTCGTACAAATGCTCAGCCACTTCTCGTTTTTCTTCATGAGACAAAGAATGATAAAGTGAAAAAGGAAGCGCATCTAGCGCAACAACTAAAGAATCGATGGAGGAAACACACGCAAGTTGACGCACATTTTCTTCTATCTCCACCGCCCGTTCACGAACATAAGCGAGAAGAACATCAAGTGGCAAATGCCGTTTCTCTTCAAGCTCACGGATAATTGCACGACGTCCATCTTTTCCTAAATTTAAAAAGATCGGATCCGCTTTCTCCATGATGGGTACAAGCCACTGTTGGTCGTTTTCTTCTCCCACATGTTTTTCGTGTAGTTGCTGCTCTATCGTTCGTTTTAACGGCGATGGAGGAAGCGTTGTTAATATCGCCTGTAATCGTTCAATGTCTTTTTTTGTTTTTACGCTATCTACTTTTTTTGCTACATCATATAACTGCTTCAGCCAACGAATGCGAATGAGCAATTCCTCTCGTTCGTCGTCCATATAAAAAAGCATACATGTTTGCATATGGAGAAATGTTAGCGTCTCTTCATCACGTATCGTCGATTGTTCCAATGTAGCTAATTTCTCCTCTATTTGTCTATATCGAATATGGTCATCCAGTACATGAACAGTTGTCACCCGTAAAGTCGAAGGAGCCACCCATGAACACTGACTTTTATTCGCGACCGTATACGTCATTTTCCTCACTCCTTTTCACCCTCATTATAGTACGAACCATACAAGGGGAAAAGCAACAAATTTCACCACGACACACGGGAAAACGCTATTCATTTCGTCACACGAAGGAAAAACAAGGCAGGACGAATTTGATGCTTACCATCTCTTTCTTTCTTTTTGAATATTCTTTAAAATTTCAGGGGTAACAGGAACGTTGCTGGATTTTCCGAAAAAGAAACATCGTTCAGCAAGATAGTTTTGTCCGTATAATCTAATATATTCTTCTTTTTCCAAAAGATAAAAATAACCTTTCTTTTTGGCGATATGCGCAGCGAATTCCGTCGCTTCCTCCTTTTCTAAATCACTCGGATCATCAGCACCTAATAAAACGACTAACAATCCCCGTCTAAACGTATAAGTTTTCATTTCTATAAACCGCTCACGATTCGTCATTTCAACCGAATGGAAACTATTTGAATCGAACGTATGATTTTTTTCTTTTTTTGTTGTAAACCAAGGAATAAACTCCCCCCGAGGGCAAATAAATAAAACGCGTACTCCATTAACATCCCAAATAATCCCTTCCTGTTCAAGCGCCTGCCCGACAAAGATCGACAACTGCTCAGCATAAGCGTTTTTCCAACTCGTTTTCCCTTGTCTTTTACGTTCCTGCGCAAACTGTTCTCTCGTCATAAATCCTACTTTCAATGCCAACTCATCCAACTCTTCGCCCTCCGTATGACACCATCCATGTTTATAACGCTTGCTCGGTTGGGCACAGCGCGAATCACCGTCATGTTCGTAAAATACCGAAATTCCATTAGTCACACTCGGGAAAGCTAAATATCTTACAATAACCATTCCCATTCCCCTCATCCTCCTTTCATTCATCACCATGAGATTTTTCAACAAAAACAAGCAAACCCCTGCAAGGAACATAAAAAAATAGAGAGCCGATCAATGACTCTCTATCTCTATCAAACTTCAAGGCAGGACAGTGTGTGGCCATACTCACCACTCTAGTAGCTGTTGCACTTTTCTTTCAGAAGCGTATCCGTTATGAAGAAACACTGCAGGTATCCCCGCGCCGTACAATCGAACATTTTCTTTTCCGAAAATGCTAATTACCCGCTCGCATAAACTTTTCAATTCGTTGCTCAGTTTATACTTTTCCCACTGTTGTCGATCAAGCCATTTGTCTGGTAAACCTTGTTGAAAATTAACTATCGAACATTTCACTGAACCGTCTCTTTTCCGCGCCGACAAAATCGTGCGATAAATGAAATCATCTTCTGGAAGTGAATAGCCGAACAACACAATATGTTTCGCATGTTCAAGCGCCACTTTCATATCTCGCTGAATTTCCTCTAAAAAAGGGGCATATTCCTCTTTTAATTGCGTCTGCATGACGATCGCTGTATGATGCGACTCTGTCATTTGTCCGCAATGTGCGCATTGCATGCCGTCAAAAACCCCTTTTTGACGAGCGTGTTTCTCTTGTTCTGACCGCGATCGGAAAGAAGACAACGACGGCAAAATCATCGGTGGAAATAACGTTTTAGAGTAAATGTTCCACTCATCCCCTAAATACACCGTCAATTTACCGCAATTCGGACATTCGCGAAATCCGTAACATCCATGTGGAAAATAAAATTTTCCAATCCGAACTCTTCTTCCTGAATTATATTCCAGATCGTTTAAACGTTGGACAACTGTTTCGTTAAATGGAAACCACGGCGACGGGTCGTTTCCATCAATTCGCCGCACCGCCATGAAATGTGCCAAATCATGAAATAGTTTTAAGCGATTGCCGAAACGATCAACACGAGGTGCTTTTTTTCGTTCATTTAGCTCGCGGTGAGCATTAAAAAGGAACCATAAAAACAATGGATCCCAGTTCATACTAATGACCGCATAACTGAACAAATAAAACTCCCGATCCATTAGAGAAATGCCGCGCCTTACTCTTTCCTCGCCTTCCCTCTGCATCCGCTCCCCTAGAATCATCGCAAAGTCGACATACGGTTTTATTTTTTCTTTATGGTGACTTAACAAACAATAATAGTCTATCGCATGGATGACACTAATTAACATATTTAATGTACGGCGCGCAACAATGAGCTCCTCCGGACGAATAAAACGCCCACCCACCACAAATCCTTGTCCACTCCTAATGTGAAGATCAATTAAGTTGTAAACATCTTGCAAAGAGAAACGCCCCTCAAAGACGCCTGGACAACGCTTCATCACTTCGCAAGTCACTTTCCAGTCGTACAACCGCTGCAGTTCACGAGCTCGTTCTTCACTAAAACGTAAAATGCTCATCGCTTCTTTTTCATTTCCTTCTTCCCCTAACAAAACGAGCAACGCCGCCAACTCTAACCGAACTTGTTCATTTACATCAGGAAATTGCTTTCTTACCCGTTCTTTTACACATACTTTTTGCCTTTCATGAACTGTTGCCAAACGAAAGATCACTTGAGCAAGTTGATCGGTTGTCTTCATTCCTAAACTCGCTGTCGCCCCAGCACCCCAAAACATCACCGTATGTGCCCAAAACGGTTGAAACGATTTTAACCGCCTCATTAACAAAACTCCAATCCAATAACGTATAAACCAT
Organism: Anoxybacillus sp. MB8; assembly: GCF_011006755.1. Lineage (NCBI taxonomy): Bacteria > Bacillati > Bacillota > Bacilli > Caryophanales > Anoxybacillaceae > Anoxybacillus > Anoxybacillus sp. MB8. The sequence continues at coordinate 29,122 of NZ_RXXX01000023.1, read as the reverse complement.
CTTTCCTTTTTTCTAGATGTACGATCACTTCTTTCCCCTGTTCGTACGCCTTAAACAAATAAGGAAACAAACGGTCATTTAAAATCTTTACATTGTTCCATTCTTTTAACTTTTTGATCTTTTTCCCCGAAAACCCGACCGGAACTTTACGTTTCTCCCCGTCATCACTGAAACATCCGTCTAAAAACACATCGTTGCACACGCGTAATAGCGCACGCTGTTCATCACGGACAATTCCGATCCGCTCTACCGTTACTTTTGTTTTTATCTTCCCCAATATACTCCATCCTTTCCACATAATCTTTTTTTCCAACCAATCATTCGACAAGTTTCGTCTCAATTCCTTCTTAAACGAGTGGTGACAGGAACTTTTCTGTTATTTTCCAACGATAACGAATAAACATCCCCTGCCCGAACAGTAAAACGAACGTCTTTTAATGACCGACCTATTTTTACAAATGCTCCGTAACGATATTGAAGCGTAGGCGAAGACAAATACGATTGAATTCTTTCTAAATCATCCTCATCCGAATGGGGAGGAGTATGCCACTTTTTCACTTCGATCACAAGCAAGTTGTCTTGCGTCCCACGTCGATGGACAATAATATCCGGGAACACTCTTCTTCCTCTTCGTTCGTCATTATCGTAAATCTGCTTCACATTCCCGCAATCTCGATTGTATTCCACATCCACATCCCATTCGTAAAATACCACGCTTAAATGAACTGCCAATCGATGTACGATCGACCGTTCATGTGCATCATGATCCATTAGTCTCACATCATAATAGTACAATCGACGGATAGCATTTTTTAAACGATTTTCAACAACAGATTGTGTCATTTTCAAACGACTGACTTTCTTCATCTGATCCATCCTTATCCCCCCGTCTTTCACTCACTTAACTAATAAGAGCGAGGTTCGGAAATGAATAAATTCTTTATTTCTCTTTTCTTACACCCTTGAACGGAGTATTACTTGACGTTTTTACGTCCATAAAACGACCATCTTCGCCACGTTTCACCCATGAATCCGTCTTTGGATTATACACTTGAGAACGATTCTTTACAGCGCCGATTCTGTAATTTTCTCCTGTATTCTTAGCCAATGACAATCATCCCTCTCTTCTCCGAACCTCGCTTCGAACAAGCGATTCGACAGAAAACGAGAAAATCCCCCCCATATATTCAAAGGTATTTTTCGACAAATTTCGCAGGTATAGCGAACATTTCGATATCAGCAACTTATCCACATCCGCCGGCGACTGAACACGCCGCTCTTTGTATAACACATTCCCTTCCCGAACGAGCTTTACACTGACGATGTTGATGCACTTTGCTGGTTGCATCTGACTTCCTCTTAAAATGAAAATCACCTCAATTCCTTAAGAGGAACGTGGGTGTGACAGGCACCTAGCCCTTCAATTTCTCAGTTTCCTCCATCGGGAGTTCGGTTAATTCGTGGATTGTTTGTACATCGTATCCTTTGCCTAGCATTTCTTTCGCGATATTTCGTTTCTCGTTTTTCTCATATGAAATCATTAATTCCAACACTTGTTCTTTTTCTTTCGTTTCCATTTCATTCACCTCGCTTCGTAATTTTTGTTCTTCTTCCTCAGACAGTTTCACATATGTTTCAAAAAAGCCGATTAACAATCGTTGCTTTGCTTCGTCTAGTTCCATTCTCACAATCATGCGTAAAAATTGTTTTTTTAATTCTACTCGTTCACTTTTCAATATACCCCATTTTGCTTAACAACGCAGCGGCAATTGGATTGTCGTGGCACGTGGGCGGTGAAGTGATAACGATGGCAAAATCATCGGCGGAAACAGCGTCTTGGAATAAATGCCCCATACACCGTCAATTTTCCACAGTTCGGACACTCGCGAAATCCGTAACACCCATGTCGACAATTCCTATACACTCTACAATCACTTTTTGTTTTTAGTTTTAACACTGCATCCAACTCCCCTACTAATAAAAGTTTCATAGTACCATTCGACAAATACAGCTATGATCCTTCATCACTTTCTAAATTATAACTAAAATGAAAAAGTAAGACAATAAACAATTACTCGGGGTGAAGTGAGCCTTTAAAAGTAGACATGTATAAATCGGGAAAAAGATGTTCATACAGAAGACTGGAAGGAGCCAATGAACATGTCGAAAAAACAAAGAACTTATAAAAGCTATTCTCCAGCATTGAAGCTGGAAGCCGTTCAAAGAGCCTTGGTGGGAGAGAGCGTCAAAGTCATTGCACATCATCTTGAAATTACAGATCCTGACTATATTTATAAATGGATAGATCAGTATGAAATGTATGGGGAAGTAGGGCTAAAACGAAAAGTTAGAAATCACCCTGAAATGGACAAGGATTTCATCATACGACAACTAGAGATGGAGAATGAACTGTTAAAAAAGTATCTGCAAATTTTAAAAAGGGAGGGAAAACAGCGAAGTTCAAAGTAGTAGACGAGCTCAAAACAAAATATCCAGTCGTTAAAATATGTGAGAAACTACAGATTTCAAAATCCGGTTACTATAAATACTTAAAAACAACGGGCAAGAAGAAAAAAGAATCTAAGAAAGACAAACAATTAAAAGCATATATTTCTTTGATTTTCCATGAACACAAAGGGAGATATGGATATCGAAAAATTCACGCATTGTTAAACAATCAATATCAACTACATGTAAGTGAAAAAGTTGTACGTCGACTACTGAGAGAATTAGGATTACAACGTCAATCTCGCATGAAACGAAAACAACCTGTCAAAGTGAAAAAAACAACTTCAGCTGGATATATTTATGAAAATCTATTAAAAAGAAACTTTTCCACGACACGTTTGAATGAAAAATGGGTCACAGATGTCACAGAAATTTCCTTAGAAGATAAAAAACTATTTGTTTCTGCCGTTATGGATTTACACAACAATGAAATTATCGGGCATCAGATTTCATCAACACACGATGTTCAACTTGTGGAAGATTCCCTATTATATGCATTAGAAATCAGACACATTAAGGATTCTTTAATTCTTCATTCAGATCAAGGAATGCCTTATCAATCAACAAGATGGAAAATGCTGATGGATACATTTTCGATTACACCAAGCATGTCGAGAAAAGGGAATGTGCTTGATAACGCATGCATAGAAAGCTTTTTCTCCTATCTCAAAACAGAGATAGATCAGGATTTGCAACATGCGAAAAGTGTGGAAGAGGCAACACAGCTTATCCATGATTACATTCGCTATTACAACCACCAACGCATACAAGGTGTTCTTCATTATCAAACACCAGTTCAATATGGAAAGGCTACTTAAAAACGAGCGCAAAGAAATCAAAGCTGTTTTGCCCTGATCCCTTCGGGGTTAACGGAATTTATATTGTCTACTTTTAGGATCGCAATGCACAATGTGAATGCGATCGCGCTTTAGTTGAATGTAGCTGTCGCTTACAATCCCCTTCTTCTGCAGGAAGTCATTGTACACTTTTAAACTCGTAATCTTTTTGTTGATTGTCGCAATGGCATATTCGTTGTCTATTAAATATTGCTTATAACGGACGAACGTAAAACGAGAAAGCGGCTGACTCGTATCAACCGCCTTTTCGATCAAGTATGCATGAAACTTTGCGACATCTCCGACATACGACTCCATCGTCTTTGGCGATTTTCCTTCTTCCATGAGCCATTGTTTAAACGACGTAAGTAATTCCTGCAATAGAAGCCCCCCTTAAAACGCAAAAAACCATTGATGACTCATTCACCAATGGCTGTTACTTTTTGATGATGTCAATGATCGTTTTCACCGCACATACATTGCACGATCGTTCGCACAAAAACGAACACGGTAACACTTTCATCATTCATTCCTCCTCTTATTGCCCTTCGTTCATCCACTGTTTGACGATTTCTGTAGCGACGGCAACCGCCACCGTTGCGACAACTTTTTCCCACATGTTTCGTCACCCCCTTTTCGTCCAACTCACGACAGTTATATCATAATGTCATGAGTTTTTTCGTACTGAAATCGTAGAGATTCTTTGTCACTCATCGAATCTGTCTTGCATGGTTGACATTCATTTCGTTTTGTCGTGAAATTGCCGAAAGAAATGTCATGAGTTCATCACGACACGTACAAATGCGCACGGATGCGCTTGCCGTCTTTGATCCATACTTCGTACAATCTTTCCCGCGTTTCTTCCGAAACAACCAAACCAGCGATCCACTCATGCCCTTTTGGATCGACGTACATTAGAGCCTCAAAAAGCATCGGATTCGGTAGTTTTTCTAGTTGCTCTTCAGGCACAAGATTGTTGTCCAACTCTTCGTGATAGAATTCATACGCTTCATAGCCCACCTCGTCAATGTTGACTGCCACGTTGAACGTTCTTTTCATTGTCCTTACAAACCAATCCATGTGTAACATCTTCTCGTCTCCTCTCAAATATATCCTTTTTCTTTCAGCGACAAATATCGTTCAGGGCAAACAATCAAATGGTCTAGTACATCAATGCCAATCACCCTTCCCGCCTCTACTAATCGTTTCGTTACTTCAATGTCTTCTCTCGACGGCTCGCAATGACCGCTGGGATGATTATGGGCGACGATGATGGAAGCCGAGTTGGAGAGAATGGCAGCCTTCATCACCTCCCTCGGATGCACGATGCTAGCGTTCAGACTTCCGACATGGCAAACGTTGATGGCAGTCGGCTGGTTTTTCGTGTCAAGGCAGACAACGACAAACTTCTCACGGTCGGCTTCCACAAGAAACGGCTTCAGCAGCTTGTACGCGTCTTCCGGCGACTTGATTTGACGCTCCCTGTACAGCACGCTAGACTCACGAACGAGCTTCAGGCTCACAATGTTGACACGTTTTGCTGGTTGCATCTGACTCCCTCCTAAAACAAAAATCGCCCCCATTCCCCGAAAGGAATGGAGGCGTTCAAAAGTATAATATATGTTTCAAATGTTGATTGATGCGGAAAAAGAAACAGAGAGCCGTTCATGGCTCTCTGTGTTGATTAATCTTCGGGCGTGACAGGCACCTATCCCCTAATAAAAAGTCATATTCTCTACAGACTCTCGCTTATTTATAAATATAGCTTAAAGACACTTTGCTTTCTTTCTCACTAGATATTGCAGTAGCTGTTGTGCTCATCGCGTCTAAGTTCAAATTTTGACGTTGTCCTTCTATAAAATCAATTTGTTTTTTTATCTGCTCTTTAAGCGGACAGATCTGATAAACATTTTTATATATTTTGTTTGCTGCGCTTAAATGACCGACCAAACGTGCCACGTCAGCTATACCTATATCTGCCAAATAATCTCTAATTTCGGTATTAGGAGATACAACTCCCTTTTTAAAAGTATTGAATCCTTCTTTCGACTTGATAAATAGCTGTTCAGCTTCTCTATATAGCTGTAAAGCTTGTTCAATTTTAATTTGCGCTAAGTAATATAAAGCGTCTGGAAAATTAGGGTCTATATCTAAAGCTTTTTTGCAATACGCTATAGCTGTATCGTACTGCTTCTTCAACATGAAAGCTCTGATTAAATTCATCAACAACTCTAACTCTCTGCCGAACGGAACTTGCTTGTTGCATAATTCCTCTGCTTTTTGTAGAATCGGTATGGCTTCATCCACTTTTCCTAACGATAATGTTTCACGACCGTAAAATAACCACCATAACGGATTTTCTTTATCTTCATCAACCATTTCTTTCAAGAGCGCTACATTTCGTTCAAGCTTCTTCTTATCTTTCATGATTGCAGGATCATAACCATCATGGAATACTCTAATTTTAACATCTTTTTTCATGAATTTTCCGTGATACATTCTTCCATCTTCTAACACAATTTGTTCGTGAATTTTCCCCCAATAGCGAAGCCCTCGATTCATTGGGAACATTCTCGCCATATCATAGTTAATGGATCTTCTTCCATTTATGATGTTTTCTTGTCCTATTCTTAAAAGAGGAATATAATCCTCATATGACTGACTAAATATAGCGGCGATTTCCCGAACCGAGTTTATATCCTCACTATTCAAATACTCGTCCGCATCAATCCATAACACCCAATCACTATTTATATGTTTCAATCCAGCATTTCTAGCTGCTGCAAAGTCATTTACCCATTCAAACTCTACAATCTTGACAGAAGGGAAGCTTTTAACGATATTCATTGTATTGTCAGTCGAACCTGTATCAATAACAACAACCTCATCTACTGCAGGTAAAATGCTCGTGATACATCTTTCAATACATCTTTCTTCGTTTTTTACTAAAATGGCTGCTGCGACAGTCACTTTCGGAAGTTTTAGTAAGTCGGCAATTTCTTCTGAAAAATTGCTCTGTTTTGCACTGTAGTCTAGTTTTTTTATTGCATCAATCCATCCACCTTGCGGATCTAATAATTCAGCTCTCTCAAAAACTTTTTTTGCTTCATGTTTAAAGTTTAAATGATACAATGATTCGCCCAAAAAAACCCACGCTTGAGGACTGAACGGGAATTTCTTCAACAAAGACAACGAACGTTCTTTCGCTGTCGTGTAGCGCCGATTCAAAAGATCTTCCTTTACCATTTCCAAATGATTAGTTAAATAATCCATACAAACTCACCTTTATTTTCAGTGTATAGTATAAAAGCCAACCTCTTTTGGTTGGCTTTTATACTGTCATTTACATTTTTATTAGAACGAACCTGAAGTTGTTCCTGTTGTACCAGAAGTTACAGCATTTCCAGCAACATCAGTCACTGTAGTCGCTGCAGTAAATACACCTGATGGTGCTGTTGTACCTGTGCCTACACCACTATTCACAGTAACAGTAACTGTTGTACCGTCTGCACTTAATGCAACTGTTCCAACAACTCCCGATAACGAACCTGAAGCAAATCCACCGATTCCACCAGAAGTGTTAAAGAAAGTAGCTAAAGAAACCCCAGTTACTGAACCGCCAGCTGTTAAACCAGTAACTCCTAAGCTAGAAGCCGCAACAGCTTCGCTGAATACGATTGTAATTGTATCTCCTGCATCAAATGAGCCACTTGTTGCTCCACTACCATTTGCGAATGTTACAGATGAAACTGTTGGTGCAATTTTATCAACAACGATACTATAAGCTGTTGAAGCTGGTGATGTGTTATTCGCTTTATCTTTTACAGTAGCTGTAACATTCACAGCACCGCTTAATGATGCTAATGTTGTTCCAGATACAGTAACATTAGCATAACCGTTAGTAATATCATTTGAAGTCAATGTATATGGTGTGCCACTAGCAATGCTAAGAGTTATTAGATCTCCCGCTGTTGCACCAGTACCAGTTAGGTCAACTTTGAATGTTTGAGCCGTTCCAACTTCAGTAGCGTTTAATTTATTATCAGCAAATGCAGATCCTACACCTGAAACAGTCGGTGCATTCGGAGCAGTCTGATCAAATACTACCGGTACAGCCACAGTTCCTACTACGTTAGAACCTTGGTAAAGCTTAAAGATTACTGATGCAGTAGAATTTTCTGCTAATACATCTGCTGGTTCTAAAGTTTGACCATCTGCATTTAACGGTAAGTTAACTGGGTCAGAAGTGAATACTTTAACAGTACCGATTACGTTACTGCCATCTTTCACATCAAAGTTTTTGTTAGTTCCGTTATATGCAAGAGTAAATGTTTTGTCCCCACTCTTAACTTCGATTAAGTCAGAGATAGATTGTTGGCTATAGAAAGTAGGGTATGCAGTTTCAGCACCAACAAGTTTCACATTGTCAGATGTGTCAGTTTGTCCAGAGTTCACATAAATTTTCGCACCAGATTTAACTGACAATGTACCGATAGATGGTGTTGAATCAACCACAGTCACGTCAAAAGTAGCACGTACGATGTTACCTTCTTTAACTGTGATAGTAGCAGTACCTGCTTTCTTACCAGTAACTAAAATGTCTTTTTGAGCATCGATAGCTACAGTAGCTACATCAGCGTTTGAGCTTTCTACTTTGTATGTTGTAGAACCGTCAGTGCTTAACTCTCCTTGGTTGAAGATTTTAGCTACTACACCATTTTTGTCTTTACCGATGAACTCTAACTTCACAGTGTCATCAGATGGATTGTAAACATCTAATTTAGCATCGTTAGACTCAGGAGAGTCAGAAGCTACACGAATTGCATAAGATGTAACTGTGTCTTCAGCTTTGAAGAAAGATACTGGTATCGTACCGATACCATCTTTTGTAGCATCGCTAGAAGTTGAAAGTTTTACAGTATCCGTACCAGTTACAGCGTTTGGAGCTGCAGCTAGAGTGATTGTAGTTTCACCTTTTGCATCTGTGCTAACAGGTGTTGTTGTAATTGTTACAACAGCGTCAGTGCCAGTTTTACCTGGGTGAGCATATAAGAAACCACTAGCTTTGAATGGGTCACCATATTGGTCTTTCACTGTTACTTTAACCGTTTTAGAAGAATCAGTTGTAGATAAAGTTACCGCTTCTGCAGTTGCAGTTGTTGCCTTACGAGCAGCTTCTTTAACTGTAACAGTTTTCTCGAATTTAGCACCGCTTTGTAAAGTTACAGTAACTTTAGCAGTACCTTCAGAGATAGGAGTAAGTACTACTTTATCATTAGTAGCATCGTATGCAGCAGTTAACACAGTAACATTAGAAGATTCGACAGATTTTACTTGGTCAGTGCTGTTTGCTCCCCAACCTACAGTGTCAGGACTAGTCTCTTTTGTTGCATCTAATACCGTACCATCGTTTTTCACTGCTTTTGTCGGTACTAACTCAATCGAATCTCCTACTACAGCTGTATTAACAACAACACCGCTAGAAAGTTTTAATTGAGCATCAGTTACTTCCTTATAGTCGTCCGCGTCAACAACTGTTACTTGATACTCAGTAGTTAAGTTAACACCTTGAGATTCAGATTTAACTGTTGCTACTACAGTAATTTTGTTACCTTTAGCAGGTAATTTTGTTACATCTTTTAAAGTACCATCTGCATTGAACGCACCTTTGCTGTCAGCAAATGTGACTGTTAAGTCTTCAGGAAGTTTCGCTAGATCGATTTCGTTGCCATCTTTGTCTTTATAGCTTAAAGCTAACTTGAATTCAGATTTGTATTTATCTGTAATATCGCTTGCTTCAAGAATTGTAGTGTTAATCGCACAAAAGCAACCCCATTTTCTTCCACAAACATCATTTTCAAATCCCAACGGACTCAAGGAATCGGCAAAGTGCCATCACTTGTTGCATAGTTGCTGCAGACAGAAAAACGAGAAAGTTTCCGCATACATACGAAATCCATACAGAAAAAATGCTGACAAAATCCATAGAAAAAAGTTGCAGACATGCTTTTTTGGGCAGCACAGGATGTTGCTCCAACGACTTTCCGATCCATGGACATACAATCAAAACAAAACAAAGACCCTCGAGCCTTTTCAATAAAAACAGACCATCCCCCATTCCCCTTTCCTCTCCCCCAACTCATGAGTCTCACTTGCCGATGACACACAAGAAATCCCCCATGTCCCCCATCTCCCCCATTCCAATCATCATCACATGAAAACATGATGTCACATTGCACTTGTTTTCTAAAAAGTAAAGATGTTGTCCAACCTTCCATCAATCGAATGGATGTCACACTCAACATTATGTATGTTCCATCATGTCTTTGCTCCTCATGATGAGCGGAATAAGATGAAAAAATAAAATGGCATCATCTGTCCATCACAACATGAAAACAAAACCGATAAATAAACTACATCAGACAAACCGATCGTTGGAAAAAAACAAGGAAGAGATGATTGTTTCAAGATATGAAACATAAAAAAATAAACACATCAACATACGATAAAAAATAATTCATACAAACAAAACAAAAAAATAATCGGCACAAAGACAAAGAAGGATAACTCCTTGACTGCTTACAAGTCATATTTTCATTGACATGATGATGGTTTCGAAAACGTGGGGGAGGCGGGGGAATGCACGGAAACCCTTGTGACCGTTGGCTTTGGCTGTTTCCCTTGGCGGGGGAGTGCATCGGGGAAAGGGGGAGCGGCTGACATGGCGCATGCCAGCCATTATGAATGCGACTGCAGAAGACGTTCGACTTCGTATTCGTACCCGTATCGTTTGAGAAATTCAATCAATGCGACCTCAAACAATTCCCGCTGTTTGATGTTTCGTTGATTACAAAACTCTACGATGAGGTCTTGTAAACGATCGGACATTTGAATCGTCTTTCCACTCGTCCTTCCCAAAATGATGTAACGTGGAATCGTGTCTGGCGTGTGCAATGGTACGATCCATTCGAGTAGCTTGTCCTTATGTTTTTGCAACATCTCCAAAAGCGGGAGGTATTGCTGCAGCTGACGAAGGACATCGGTTGAATGCACAGGCACGCTTCGTTCTTCCTGCTTTTCCTCGTTTTCCTTCTCTTTCACCATTTCTTTTGGTTCTGTACATGTTGTTTCAACCTTTCCTGCCTTTTTGACGTAGTTTCTTTCTTGAGGTGACCAAATGTACCCTTTGGCGGTCATGTACTCCGCCAATTCGCGATGATCTTTCAATCCTACCTTTTGGCATACTTCTTCAATGTCAACCTGTGGCTGTTTCAACATGTGAATGACCGTTTGCGCTTTTGTCAGCGGCAGTACTTTCTCATCGTGATACTTTTCACGTGAAATTTTGGGAACGTATGTCATTTTCTCCCGATCCCATGTAAAGTTCCGTCTTCTCATGTAAATATCTAGCGTCTTGTAGTTGGCATGTCCAAACATTTCCGCCAGTTCCTCTCTTGTCAATCCTTCCGCCAATCCTTGTAAAATTTCCTTCACTCGCTCATCATATATCGGTTTTTCCGCTGCTGTCATGTTTTCCACCTTCTTTCCAGTATGAATGAGAGGAGAGATGGTCATGTCTCTCCTCCTTTACAAGGTATGAATCTACAATGTATGAATCGCTTCAATGAGCTGTTCCTGATTCGCATGAACGTAAACCGATGTCGTTTTCAAATCCGCATGTCCCAGTAATTTTTGAATATGAACGATGTGAACTTTGTTTTTCACCAAATTGGACGCAAAACTATGTCGAAGGACGTGGCATGTTACTTTCTTTTTCCAGCCAAGTTTTTTTGTCGTTTCATGCAACACGCGATTGACATACACATCTGACAACTTTCCTGTTTTGGACAAAGCAAAGAAAAATGGACTGTCTGTGGCTGGACGAATGTGCTCTTTGTAATGAACCAACAATGGAAGCAACTTTGGACTGATTGGCACTTTTCGTTGTTTGTTCCCTTTTCCGTTTTGCACAAACACGATGCTCTCCTCCAAATTTACATCTTCCAATGTGAGTGACAAGCATTCCGTAATGCGTAATCCTGTGTAAAAGAGAAATTGGATCACCACTTTAATGGTCGGGTGCTCAATCACTTCAATCAATTGCTTATATTCTGTTTCATCAATGAATGTTCGTTCTTTTTTCGGCACTTTCAACTGATCAATCGGCGCAGCTGTATTCATCGTTGTCCAGCCTTGTTTCACCGCATACTTATAAAATGACCGTAACGTATTCAAATGCCGGTTCACACTCGCTGGCTGGTACTGACGTTCCACCCGCAACATATTCAAGTATTCCTCTAAATCACGTGTTTGAATGTCACCCAAACCAACGAACCCATTATACTTCTTTTCCAAAAAACGATTGACCATTTCCAAATCTTTCGCGTACCCCGCAATCGTTTCTGGACTGGCATTTCTCGCCTGCAGCCCTTTCACAAATTCTTCGATGCACTTGTAAAACAATTTGTTTTCCATTTTCATTCCTCCTCCCTTGTTTCCCGATGATTCAAGGTAATAATATATATCTGTAACTTTTCTTGTTTCGCTTTGGTTCCCTTTTTGATCGTCAGTACCGTACGCATCGACATGAATCGACAACACGATCGATACTGACCATCCGCAGGGCTTTTCATGAACGCCATCTGAAAAAACGAGCATTCGTTCCTAAAGTTCGAGTTCTTCGATCGTTTCCACCTCTACGAGATCTTCAGATTCTCTTATCCGTTTTCCAATTTTCTTTATGTCTGAACTGTCTTTTGGTTCCGACAATCCGAACTCCTCAAATGAATCCATCACAATGACGTACACCATATCGGCACCTTTCGATCCCGCTTGTTGTTTCAATCCACTCTTTTTCCGCAATTCCATTTCATTTTCATCCAACACTTTTCTCCGATTCACGAATTTGCCCTTCTCCGATTTCAGGTATCCCTTTTGTCGCCATTCTTCCAACACCGTTTTCGGATCGCTGAATCCTCCTTCCTCCAGTAACTGCTTAAACTTATGAGGAAAGATGGCGACTTCCACCTGACCGTCTTGGGCATATTTCGGGTAGGAAATTTTCCCCCAACATTCATATCCGTCAAATGGTTTTTTATCCATCCGGAAACATTTCAGATGCTGCAAAATGCGCTGTGTCACGTACTCATATGCTTGTTCCGCAATTCCACGCTCCATTGCGGCTTGTTCTTCTACATCATGCAACACACGCATCATCTCATCCATGTTCAGCGGAAGCTTGAATGCTTCTTTCACCATTTCAGCGGTCGCAAGAAGAATCCCAAACTTCTGTGCTACCCGCGAAACAAATTCGCTTTTCGGCAAATGGTTCTCGCAATGCGCTTTCCATTTCTCGCACCGTTTCATCACTTCGTCCAATCCCAGCCGAAGCAAATGCTTCACAAAACGAATGCCGGCATGTCCGTAATGTTCAGACAATCCTTTTTTCAATGCATCGGCATTTCCCGCCGACGTTGTCCACGTGATGTTCCCAAATTCAAATGCCCGCATGCGTAAGCCATCATTCTTGTTTGTTTTTTGAAACAAGGAGTGCTCAGCAGTCGAGATGATCGTCGTTGCCCATTTATGTTGCTCTCGCAATTGCCCTTCTTTTGTCAATCGTTCCTTTTCTCGATTTTCCGCAAACATATAAATTAAAGGCGAAAAATCTTTTACCGTACTCATCGACGCTTCATCAAGAGCAATCGGTACGCCATAATTGTCACGAAGCAAAGCAATAATGGCATTATGAGTAGCACTCCAGCTTTTAATCAATCCATTTCCATGACGACTTGGTTTACCGAAAGGGGAAACCGCCACTTGAGCAGCGGTCGTTTTCCCTTTCGAACTGTTTCCATATATATGAACCAGCAACGTATCCATATCTCTCGATTGTGTAGACAGTAAGCCGATCACAGCGGCAGAAAACCCAAAAACTAAAGCCAACTCTAAATACACATTTCCGATCACTTCTGAACGGATAATTTTTATCCAATCCTTTAACGTTCCCTTTGGCTCAATGCAATACGTTCCTTTGTAAGTAGATTGCAAAGACGGTAAACCAATGATACGATAATGTTTGAAGCACAATTGATTATTTATCTGATTATTTATCTGTGACCACCCCATACCGCAATGGACATATTCGTATGGGGCTTCTTTTTCTTGCGTAACTAAAAATTCAATGAGGTTTTTGACGTTGTAATGAAAAGCGTCAACTCCTTTACCACTTAGTTTCATAAACTCATTCGGATTTAGTTGTTCTCGTTTAATTTGTATTTCTTTATATTCCCCAAGGTAGCGGTATCGCAAAGTGAGCGTCACGTCTTGATTCTCGAGATTTTGATGTACTTGTGTAATTTCCATATAGTTGCTTACACGCTGCCAACGAACGTTTCCATACTTGTCTTCATCCTTTTTATACAGCAAATTCGGTGTGAGCGCCCATTCCTTCTTTGCGCCGTAGTATTGCACATTCTTCATCGCATGACTTTGTGCTTGGCTGTTGACCTGTGGCACTTGGTTGCTGACCTGCGACACTTGGTTGCTGACCTGTGGCACTTGGTTGCTGACCTGTGGCACTTGGTTGCTGACCTGCGACACTTGAGTGTTTCCCTGTTTCGCTTTGTTTTTGCCCTTTAGCACTTGATTCTTGCCGTTTGGTACTTGGCTGTTACTCATGGTATCATCCTCTCGGTTGATATATAGGTGAACTATCATATTTCACTTGTTGATGTACAAACCAACGTGCTAATTTCGTCGGTAACGATTTTTTGCCTATTCTATCTAAAAACTCCCACATCGTTCCCATGGAAGTAGTACCTTGAACGACCCATTCCGTCTCTGGGATCGGAAACGTTTCAAAGCATGCATGTTGCACACGATGCCAAGCAGAACTTACTTCCTGTAACGTTAATGACGACGACAAAGGTTCAATTCCATGTAATTCGATGACAAGCATATCCCCCTCAAAAGATGCTTTCGTTAATATATATGGCGTTTTTCTCTCGATTTTTTTACACCATTTATTAATTTCTTCCAAATTATCTGTTGGGATTGTATTTTTCCACACCTTAATCACCATTTGATGAAGAAGATGAAATGATGATTGATCAAAATTTGTCGGTATATCGACACCCCAAGCCAAATCCGCGTGTATTCTTCCATTGTAATTTAAATCCACTAATGGATTGGTAGCCAATGGCGGATTCATACTTGTTTTTTCATTAAGGTTGAGATTTTTCGATTTGTTAGTGTAACTTGTCCAATTCATGTGTATTCCTCCATTTATTTCTATCATGTTTTATATTTCATCGCTATTTCATTGAAATAAGTGCTACCTTCTTCCCGTTCTTCGTCTTATACGAAACATTAGAAAACGTAATAGAAGTACGAGGATCAAAGTTCAAATTATAGTAATCTATTAAACACTGCACCAATTCAGATGAGTAAATGACCTTTTTCCCGCCTGCCGTTTTTAACTTATGGCTTACACTATCCTCACCAAGATATTCGGAAATCGCAATGGATTCCGGTGAAAATCCAACCTGTACAGTTTCCGGATTTCCAAGCTCTTGAATGACATGTTCAGAAATCGCAACACGTTTACCATTTTTCTTTGAGTATACGATTGAAAACACACCTGATTCAGATGTCCGTGTAGTAGTTTTTTTGCTCTTAAACAATATAAAACTTGAGAGATCGAACTCTTCTTCGTCACTCATTTCGTGAGACTGCTGTTCTGTAACCTCTTCAGTGTATTCATTATTTTCTCCAGTATCTAAGGTAATGTCCTGTTTCTTTTCCAACTCAACATCTCTTAAATCAATGTCACTCAGCATATCATTCTCTCCTGTAGCATCCGTATGAACATAATTCATATTTTCCTTTTTATTCATTATTAGCTACCTCCTTTTTTAAAGTATTTATCCCATTCTTCCCCTGTACAACCAACGATATGAACCACCTCCTTTCAGTTACTATAATAAATTTTCTTTAATTACTTGTCAACAAATCAAAAATGTATTATAATATTAAGTCAAATTAATAATATTCATTTAAAATACGATTTTATTCTTTTTGCAAAAGAGGCGAAAAATGCTTCTCGCGAGGGGGTACTCATACTATCGGTCAAACAGTAAATATCGAAATGGAATAAAAAAGTTAGGTGTGTATGTCGTACTCAAAAAAATTTTTTTTTTAAAGGAGCGATCTAATTTGCCTAAAAGTGACAAAATGAAAAAACAAAGACATGCAGTCATTATAGAATTGATTCGATCCAGACGAGTAAAGAGTCAACAGGAAGTTATTGCAGAGCTTGAACAAAAAGGTTTCGGTACAGTTACTCAGAGCATCATTAGTAAAGATTTTAAGGAATTGGACATTATAAAAAGCGATCAGGGTTTTTATGTATTTGGGGATTATTATCGTTCAAAGGTGCGGGAAGCTTTGCTTCCTTTTGTTCTAAAACATAATGTAATCGAGTATGGTAAATTATCAACCCACCCTATTTTTATTAAAACATCCGTAAATGTTGAGACAATGCTCGGAGAATTGTTGGTAAATGAGTACCCAGATCATATTGTCGGATTCGTAACAAGTTCAAATTTTCTTGTTATCTATCCATCAAGCGTTGCAAGCAGAAAAAAACTACTTAAAGAAATAGAATTTTTTAGAAAAAAAAGAAAGAAGCCGAAAACCACCGAATGACTTCCCCAAAGTCATTCGGCATTTTTTTATGAAGGATTGCTTGGTTTCATTCTTGATACTTCTTCATCAAATATTCCTTTACGCTATCATTGATGAATTTCGTAATGGATTCAATTTGGTTATGTGTTTTAAGCATTTGAATGATCTGGTAAATGTTTTTCTCCAAGTATGTGGTCACACGCACATGTGTTTCCGCAAATGTTGCTTTCTTTGTTGATTCTTTGAACATCAGCGGCTTGCCATTTAACAAAAATACTTTCGCACTCTGATGATTTTCCCGATCGTTTTCCGGCATGGAAGATGCATGCCTTGTTCCTTCTTCCTCCATCTCTATGATCTCTTCACCGCACTCCAACTCGTACTCCTCCCCTTCTTTCAAACTAAAGATGTAGTTGTCCTCCCATTCCATACGCCCATGCTCCTTTCCGGTATCAGTGGTCAATGTCTATGTAAACACATACGTGTACATAAACAAAAACACATTAATTTGTTGTTTATTGTCTTTATCAAAACGAAAATTTCTTCTCGGTGCTTTGTCTTTCAGACGAAAAACCAGTACCTTCTGCTTTTTTCACATCCACACATTCACATCAAGCGCAATTTGGCATGACTCTTTCGTCCTTTTCCGTTCCTCATGCGCTTTTCGGCAAAAGCCCAGCATCCTCTGCTTCTTTCCCCCACACGTTCACATCAAGGGCAATTCGACATGACTCCCTCGTTCTTTTCCTTCCTCGTGCGCTTTCCGGTAAAAGCCCAGCACCTTCTACTTTTTTCACATCGACACGATCACATCAAGTGCAATTTGCATGATCCACTCGTTCTTCCCCCCTGCACAAAAAGCAATGTCCTCTCGTTCTTTTCCCTTTGACATGTCCTCTCCGGCAAAAGCCCAGCACCTTTTGCTTCTTTCACATCGACACGTTCACAACAAACGCAATTTGGCATGATCTACTCGTCCTTTTCCTTCCACACACAAAAAAGCAACAGCTGCTCCTCCTTTTCCGTTCCTCATGCGCCTTTCAGACGAAAAACCAGCACTTTCTGCTTTTTTCACATCGACACGTTCACATCAAGTGCAATTTGACATGATCCACTCGTCCTTTTCCTTTCACGCACAAAAAGCAATGTCCTCTCGTTCTTTTCCGTTTGACATGTCCTCTCCGGCAAAAGCCCAGCACCTTCTGCTTCTTTCACTTCCACACGTTCACAACAAGTGCAATTTGGCATGACTCCCTCACTCTTTTAAAAACAAAAGCAGTAAAAAAAATGAGGTCATAGGCTTTTCAGCTTTGACCTCATGCTTATTCCAATTTTCCAAGTGTGTATCATTTTTTGTTTGCCAATATTAATTAATAACAACTTGGAAACAAGAGAATGATATAGTCTCGTTGATCCATGACCCAGACGGTCTGTTCAATCGGTGTAGCTTGTTTCAATGGTACAAAGACCGTCGTTTCTCGCTCTGGCTGTTCTTGCCGTTGAATGAGCCATTGTTCATTATTTTCCACGTAAAACTCAAACACTTGTAAATAATCCGTCATTCTCTCATTCTTTTCATCTATATAGCGAAAAATGAACTGCACATGTTCTTCACTTAATCGATCAGCCACTGCACGTGTCATGTAACGCGGTTTGTACCGTTCAAACATGAAAATCCCCTCTTCCTTCGTTCCATTCCGCTTGTTCCCACAGCCATTGTTCCGTCATTTCATCGTATATTCCCATCGGCGCGTAAAACAGCTGAAACTCATCTCCTATTCGCTTCGCGATGCGGTAAAAGACCATCCTTTCATGATGGTGCTTTTCGACATATTCCAATGTAAATGGGTCATCTACCTGTGCCATGACATCATCCTCTTTTTCTAGTAAAATGAGTGCCTGATCGTACGGCAAGAAGAAAGCATGCAAGGATGTTTCTTCTCCCTTTGCTTCGTAAAGATGCAGAAAATCTTGTTCGATGGCTTGAATGAGCGGCTTTGGCGCTCGTCTGTATGCTTTTAACGCCTCGATGTCATTTAGGCATTGAATGATTTTCATTGTTTCATCACTCCTTCCTACAATAACTGAACCGCATCCATTTTCTCTTGCCTTGTCGTTTGAATGTAAAACCTTGCGGTCATGTTCACTGTACTATGACCAGCTAGTTTACTAACCGTTGTTAAATCGACTCCCTTTTTCAACAAACGCGTACAAAACGTATGGCGAAACAAATGGGGATGCAATTTGAATCCAACTTCCTTTGACACGTTTGCCAACCACCCTCTCACCGCATCACGATGCATTTTTGGTGCTCGCTGGCTGACAAGCAAATACTCACTGTCACAAAAACGTGAGTTTGCTCGTTCGCCTTGTTCGTATTGTTTCATGACATGAAGCACATCTTGCCGTAACGTAATTTCCCGCACTTTCCCGCCTTTCCCTCGAACAGTAAGGATACGTGCCAATGCATCAATGTCGGCTCGTTTGATGTTCACTAACTCCGACACGCGAACACCTGTATAAAGCAACAAGTAAACAATTAACTTATTCCGTTGACTTTCTTTTTCCTCGACATAAAACAATAGCTTTTCCACTTGTTCATCAGACAATGCCGTCACGACATGTTCACTTCCAGCGGCAATGTGGATGCGATCGCGCTTTAGTTGAATGTAGCTGTCACTTACAATCCCCTTCTTCTGCAGGAAATCATTGTACACTTTTAAACTCGTAATCTTTTTGTTGATCGTCGCAATGGCATATTCGTTATCTATTAAATATTGCTTATAGCGAACGAACGCAAAACGAGAAAGCGGCTGACTCGCATCAACCGCCTTTTCAATCAAGTATGCATGAAACTTTGCGACATCTCCGACGTACGACTCCATCGTCTTTGGCGATTTTCCTTCTTCCATGAGCCATTGTTTGAACGAAGTAAGTAATTCCTGCAATGGAAGCCCCCCTTAAAACGCAAAAAACCATTGATGACTCATTCACCAATGGCTGTTACTTTTTGATGATGTCAATGATCGTTTTCATTGTACATACATTGCACGATCGTTCGCACAAAAACGAACACGGTAACACTTTCATCATTCATTCCTCCTCTTATTGCCCTTCGTTCATCCACTGTTTGACGATTTCTGTAGCGACGGCAACCGCCACCGTTGCGACAACTTTTTCCCACATGTTTCGTCACCCCCTTTTCGTCCAACTCACGACAGTTATATCATAATGTCATGAGTTTTTTCGTACTGAAATCGTAGAGATTCTTTGTCACTCATCGAATCTGTCTTGCATGGTTGACATTCATTTCGTTTTGTCGTGAAATTGCCGAAAGAAATGTCATGAGTTCATCATGACACGTACAAATGCGCACGGATGCGCTTGCCGTCTTTGATCCATACTTCATACAATCTTTCCCGCGTTTTTTCCGAAACAACCAAACCAGCGATCCACTCATGCCCTTTTGGATCGACGTACATTAGAGTCTCAAAAAGCATCGGATTCGGTAGTTTTTCTAGATGCTCTTCAGGTACAAGATAGTTGTCCAACTCTTCGTGGTAGAATTCATACGCTTCATAGCCCACCTCGTCAATGTTGACTGCAACGTTGAACGTTCTTTTCATTGTCCTTACAAACCAATCCATGTGTAACATCCTCTCTCCTCCTCTCATACATACCCTTTTTCCTTCAGCGACACGAATCGCTCCCCACCAACGATGACGTGATCCAACAATTCAATTCCAACGATTCTCCCTGCCTCGACAAGCCTTCTCGTCACCTCAATGTCTTCCCTTGACGGCGTCGGGTCGGTCGATGGATGATTGTGCGCCACCAACACCGATGCCGCATTTGCCAAAATTGCCGACTTGAACACTTCACGCGGATGAACAATGCTGGCATTCAAACTCCCGACATGACACACATGCATCGCTGTCGGCTGATTTTTCGTGTCCAAACAAACGACAACAAACACTTCCCGATCCGCATCCGCCAACAACGGCTTCAGCAACTTGTACGCATCCGCCGGCGACTGAACACGCCGCTCTTTGTACAACACACTCCCTTCCCGAACGAGCTTTACACTCACAATGTTGACGCGCTTCGCTGGTTGCTTGGCGGACACCTCTCTTTCTAGCAACTCCAGCTGCTGGTGGTTGACGGTTTGGTACTTGCTCATCCTTTTCCCTCCTAAAACAAAAATAGCCCCAATTCCCCGAAAGGAATAGAGGCTGGTCAAAGTGTATTGAATTTGCATCTGATGTTCATAATTATATTAAATGCTTAAAAAGTTTTTTGATACGGTTTCTTTGAAGAGATTATGGGACTGGCAATGTAAAAAGGAAAGCCCTGCAGAGATTTCTCTCCGCAGAGCTTTCGCCAACCTTCAAGACGTGACAGGCACGTAACCTTATGTTATTAGAAGTTTGTAGCTGAAGGAACTGTGAATGTAATTGTTCCAGTAGTAGCGTTATCAGCTTGGTCAATTACTTCACCTGTTGCTACAGTAATTGTGTCTCCAGCAGCAACAGTTGCACCAGTACCTAATGTAATTACAAACTCAGTATCATACGCTCCAGTATTTTTCTGAGTAATTGTTGCACCAGTACCGAATACGTGGCTATTGTCTAGAGACAAGTCAGATAAATCTAATTGTGATACTTTAACAGGTTCGCTAAATTTAATAGTAATAGTGTCTCCTGCATCAATAGTACCTTGTGTTCCAGTACCGTTTGCAGCAACAATTGCACCTGTCGCAGCAGCAGTAGGAACAGTTTTCTCAGTGATTTGAGCCTTGTTAGCGCCATCCATTACATCTTTAACAGTAAATGTAGTTGCAACGTTTGAAGCTGCATCTATGATGTAACGACCATCTTTAAGTTCAACAGTAACATTTGCATCCTTAACGCCTGGTTTAATAATCTTAATTTCAAGTTTGTCATCAGTAGTAGCGTCAGCTACAGTATAGTCACCAGCTGCAGGGTTAAGAACCGTACCGTCTGCAAGTTTAACTACCAAGTCACCTGCTAAACCTACATTGCTAGAGAACGTGACTTGTTCGTCAAATGTCAATACAATTGTGTCAGCACTTGTTGCATGTTTAGTTACTGTACTGATAGATGGAGCAGTTTTATCGATCACATTTAAGCCGCTAGTAGCTGCAAGAGCTGCTGTTTTAGCCCCATTAGTTAATGTGATGGCATCTGCATCAGCGTATAGAGATACAACACTTGCAGTTGTGTCAGCATCTGAACCGTCGAATTTACCATCAGCAGTTACGTTGTTATTTAATGTTAATGTTGCAGTCTTACCATCGGCTGCAATTGATACTGCAGTTACTTGTAATCCTGGGATTAATTTAGAACTGTCTTGGTTTTCAGCAAATTTAATTTTGTTAGCATCAATTCCGCTAAATAGATAGCCAGATTTAGCATGAAGTTTTAATTGGTTTTTGCTGATAAGTTCAACTTTATCAACAGCTGTTGTAAACAAAGGAGCTGATACGAATGCAGAAATTAATCCTGCTGCGCCAAGGTTAGCGTTTACTTGTGTGCTAGATAAAGTATTACCAGCAACATCTTTAACTGCAATGACGCGTAAATCAGTACCAGCAGCAAATGCTAATTGAGTATCAGAAGAACTACGGTTCACAGTAATTGTTACTGATTTGTTGTCGCTTGCTGGTGTTAATGTAACTGCACCAGGAACATCGGCTAATGGAGTACCATTAATTAAGTAGTTAGCTTTATTTGTTAATGTAGCAGCATCCATTGCCTCGCTGAAATAGATAGTTACTTTGCTATCTTTAACGTCAGCGTCTGAGTTGAAATCTGTTCCAGAAGTTTCGTTTACATACTCAACTTTTGTGATAGTCGGAGCAACTTTATCATTTAATGTAACAGGGAATGTAGCTTCGACAAATTTGTTTTGTCGAATACTTACATCTGTCAAACTATCTTTTAAAATCTTGATAGTATGAGCTCCCGATAATGATGAACCACTTGCAATTGTTAATACGTAAACTTTATCACTTGCTACACCATCAATTACCTTATTAGTAACTGTTACAGTGTTAGAGAGTTTTTTGTTGTCTTTATCATACAACTCTACGTCTGCACCAGTGAAACCTGTAACATCTTCAGAGAATGTAACCTCGATAGTGTTGTCAGAGTTTACTTTTACATCTGTTACAGTTGGAGCTGTTGTATCATCTACAGCTTTGAAAGTGAATGTTTTAGCTTCTTTCACTTCGTTACCGTAGTTGTCTTTAATACCTTTGTATTCAAGCTTAGCTTCTACAACCGCAGCAAGGTTTAAAGAAGAACCTAAAGTTAACTCGTAAACTTTACCGCCTTCTTTAGCAGTAGCACCAGTTACAGCCGTTCCGTTTACTTTAATATTTG
Organism: Anoxybacillus sp. MB8; assembly: GCF_011006755.1. Classification (NCBI taxonomy): domain Bacteria; kingdom Bacillati; phylum Bacillota; class Bacilli; order Caryophanales; family Anoxybacillaceae; genus Anoxybacillus; species Anoxybacillus sp. MB8. Next base: position 6,687 of record NZ_RXXX01000023.1, on the reverse strand, counting down.
CTAAGTTAGATTGAACAGTAGCATTGTCAACTGGCTCGTTGAATGTAACTTTTACTTTATCTTTGTTTAGTACTTCTACAGCAGTTACCTCAGGTGCAGCTGTATCTGCTGGAATGTTTACAGTAAACTCTTTTGGTGCAATTGGTAAGTTTGCATAGTCTTTAAGATTTGCAACCTTAATTTTGTGATCACCAGCAGTTAGAGCTGTGTTAAGAGTTAAAACTACTTTGTTTTTAGTATCGATGTCTGTAAGAGTAGGAGTTGCATATGCATTAATACCATCGATTTGAACGATATCTGTTAGTACAGCTGCTGAAGTCGGGAATTGACCAGCGCCGCTACCAGTTTGGATTGGCTCAGAGAAAACGATTTCTAGTGTTTTTGGAGATGTAGCAGTTACGCTTTCAACAGTAGGTAAAGTTGTATCTACTACTGATACAGTTTTCTCTGCTTTCTCAACTTTCTTAGTAGAATCGCCTCTAACTTCAACGTTTTCTACTACAACTTTGTATTCTTTTAATTGAGAATAGCTACCATTGTTTGTAATTAACAACGTTTTGTTATCGTCTAATAAGTTTAAAGTTACACCTGATAATAATGTGCTACCATCGTATACTTTAACATTTGAAGAAGTGATAGTTTTCTTCTCTACTTCTTTGTTAAATTTAACTACGATGTTTTTAAGGTTATTCGCACTTACGCTTTCAACTTTCGGCGCAACATTCGGAGCTGGAACTTCTACCGCCTTGCCGTCTTTATCTTTAAACACAACATCTGTTGGAATATCGCCTGGTTCAAATGTTTTGCCTTGATTTTTCTCGAAAATGAATTTATCTAATGTAACAACTTTATCCGCTTGAACGAAGTAAACGTTTTCGGGACCCGCATTGTTAATGGCATTTAGAACATCTGTTTTGCTGCTGAATAAGTCGTCAATTGTGAAAAATACGCTGTTTTGTCCGTTTACTACGTAAAATCCTTCAGCGACAGTTGCAGCTTCTGCCGCATGTGTTACAAATGGTGCAACTGGTGTTGCAACAAGTGCAGCTAATGCAGCTGATGACAACACTTTTACTGGAAGCTTCTTCATCGTACATCCTCCCCGAATGTTTGTTTATATGTCCGTTCTTGTTGTATGAAAAGGGAAGGGGCACTCGTCCCCTGCCCTATGAGTTATTAAAATGGTACGGTTGCTGTTTTTGTTTCGCCGTTCACAACAACTTCAACTGTTGCGCTAGCTACGTCTTCAGCGACAAGTCTAGAGATTGAGAACGTTTTGTCAGCATTCACGTTTGTTGTGAATGTTTGTGTACCGATTTTTACTGTAACAGTCGTTGCAGTCACGTCTGCAGCAAGCTTACCGCTCACTCGGTACGCAAACGTACCAGCTAAAAATGACTCTTTTTGTCCTGCTACGGTTTCAAATGCAGCTGAGACTGCTGCCGCTGGCGCAACTGTTACAGATCCAGCAGCTAATTTGCCGCCGTCAGTTGCTAAGCTTGCGATTTCAGCGTATGATAACGTACCAACGTCAAGGCCTGTTGCTGTAACATCGAGAACGATCACGTTGTCATTTGCAACTTCGCCAGTTGATACGCTTGCAACCGTGCCAGCTGTCAATGCGAACGCGCCAGCGACAAGTTTGCTGTCGTTTACTGCTTTGCTGAATGTCACTTCTACTTTGTCCGCTTTACCATCGCTGTTTGAGTCAATCGCTTTAGCGCTTGTGACTGTAACAGCTGGTGCTTGAACTGGTGCGTATACTTGATCGCCACGAAGGTCGAAAGATGCAACATCGCCATGTACGTAAACGATTTGATCATATTTTTCTAAACCTAATTCAAATTCGTTTTCAGATTTAGGGCTTCCGTTCACGAACAATTTCGCGCCGTTGTAGTTTAACGTAAACTCAGAGCCGTTTAACGCACCGCCATGAACTTTCACTTTCACTTCGTTTCTCACTTTATCAACATCAAGCACTTCTAACGCATAAGACACGCCGTTGATAAACGCTTTTGTAAACGAAACTGTTACGTTTTGATTTGGCAATGTGTATTGTGAACCAGATACGTTTACTGTAACGTTCGTTGCTTCGTTTGCTGTTACAGTTAATGTTGAAGCACCGTTCACAGCAGTGAATGGAATAGACGCATATTTATACGGCTCGATCGTTACACCGTTCGCAACAACTGGGCTGAATCCGTTGTTGTATACTTCAAACGTTGCCGTATGAGTTCCTGCTTTATATTCTTTACCGTTTTGGTCAACAACTTGGTATTTATAAGTAACTGTTTGGCCAGCATTGACAGATGAAACTTCTTTTCCTGATGCATCGTATACTTTCAACGTTGCTTTTTCTACTTTTGCATCGCCAAAGTAAACAATTTCACCTTTTGCTTGTGCATCAGCACTGTCAAGCTCAACTGCTTTTGTACCGTTGTCAACGAATACAGTTGGTGTTGCATATGCGTTTTTCTCACCGATTAAAGTGAATTGAACAACGCCATCTTTGTCCGTTTCAAGCGCGATCAAGTTTGTTCCATTGAATAAGTAGTTGCCACCTTGATCTGCAGAGCGTTGCAACCATACTTTTCCGTCAAGGTTTCCTTTCTCGATCGTAACGTAAACTTTTGTTCCTTTCGGAGCAAGTTTACCGTCTTTGTCACGAACTGTTACTTTATAGTCGCGACCGCCTTCACCGCCAACAGAGATCGCAGCAGCATCTTTTGTTCCAATTGATTCAACGAGCACTTCAACAAGTTGAACGTTTTCAAACTTCACTGTTGAAGCTTTCGCTTGCAATTCAGTTGCACCAAGTTTGTCATCGCCACCGTCGAAGAAGACAATTGGTGTCACAGACGCATTTGCGCCAGTTAATGTGAATGTTGCTTCACCTTTAGAGTCTAATTGAACACGAACACCGTTTTGGTTGCCGTTTGTGTATTGGTAAGGGTATTTCACACTTGGATTTTGATACCAAGTAGCGTCCGTAATTGTCACACCTTTAACGCCTTTGTCTGGAGTGACATCTACGTTTTCAGCAAATGCGATGTTTACATAGCCGCTCGCTGCTCCACCGCTTGGTGTTGTCGCTTTAACTTTGTAAACTTTCTTCGCACCGTTTGCTAACGTTTTTGCATCAGTAACTTCTGTAATTGTTAAGCGCTCTGCAACGCCCCAGTATACTTTACCGTTTGTTGCGCGAACTTCTGGTTTACCAGTTGCGTACGCGATGACTAAATCGTCGCCACCTGCGTATTGTGTATATGAATACTCAGCTACACCGTTCTCGTTTGTGTATACTTCAACAACGTGATCTTTATTGAAACGAGAATCAGATTGAATGTTGAACGTAACTGGAATGCCTTTTTTCGATTGTCCTTCTGGAACTTTTACTTCCGCACGAACAGTCACTTCTTTACCTACAACGCCTTGTACAGAGTTTGTAATGACGTTGATTTTTTCAGGAAGAACAGCAGAGATGCCCTTGAATTTGCCAAGCGTTTTGCCGTTTCCTTTTACTGTATACTCTTTTCCGCCTTCTTGTGTAGAAGTCGTTAACACAGCAACTTTGTTGTCTGTTTGTTTCACAGCAGCGTTTTTCACTTCAAGACCGTCGATCTCAAATTTTAACGAATTGATGTTCGAAATCGCGTCAACGAAGTGAACTTCAACTGTTGTCGCGTTGATCGCTTTTACTGTTTTGACTTCAGGGTTTTTCACAGCGCCTTGTAAACTTAATGCGCGAACAACAAATGAAGCAAATTGACCGCGTGTAACTGCCGCTTTTGGATTGAATTGTGTATTTTTTGTCACACCGTTTGCTTCAAGTGTTTGAATGTAATCGCGAGCCCAAGAAGCCGCTTTATCAAGGTCAGCAATTTTTGAAACGTGACCTTCTGGTTTTGTTAATTTGAACGCCTCAACAAGAACTTTTGCCATTTGCTCACGAGTGATGTTTGCGCTCGGATTGAAGCGAGCACCGTCACCAGTCATGACACCTTGTGAGCTAACAATCGCAACTGCTTCTGTTAATTCCACGTTATTTGCAGAAACGTCAGCAAATTTTGGAGCGCTTGCTGGCACTTCTACACCGTGATCTTTTAAGATGCGTGAGAAGATGATTGCTGCTTCTCCACGAGTTAATGTTTTGTTTGGTTTGAATGTTCCATCAGCGTAACCTTTAATGTATCCTTGTGCAACAAGTGTTGCAATGTCGTCAGCATGCACATTGCCCGCAAGGTCAGTAAAGGACGCTGCGCTAGCTACTGGCGCGATCGCTGAAGCAACGACAGCCGCAGAGACCGTACCAGCTAAAAATTTGCGATAAGACTTTGGTTGGTAAGCCATCGACTTATTTCCTCCTTTTTGTTTCTGTTTCTATGATTTAGTGGCTAAATTTAAGAGATTTATGTATTTTTCTCTATGAAACTCTTAAACTTAGCGAGTGAACGACTACAAAGTACATTATAGGTTTCCAAAAAGATAAAGTCAACCATTTTTTTCAATTGTTTTTTCTATTTCTATAATAAACCTTTGTATGAAGCAGTCTTCCACTCAAACTTTATTTTACCTAACCAATCATAATTTTCAATACCTTTTCCCGTAATTTTTATTACGAAACTGTATTTTTTTTTGTTACATAACTGTAAAGTTATTATTCTCCTATTTGTGATACACTTGGAATAGTGTGAAAATGTCGAAATTGCAAGAACAATAGCGAAGAGAGGTGTATCATGTTGAAGCGGTTTATTTCAGCGTTGCTTTTGTTTTTCCTCTTCCCTTCCTTCGCTTATGCAAGCGATAGTTATGATCGGCTCATTCCTCTTGCGAAAAAATATGTCGGAGTGCCGTATCAATTCGGGGGAAGCTCGGAAAAAGGATTTGATTGCTCTGGGTTTACACGCCATGTGATGAGTGGGCTAGGGGTCACGTTAGCGCGGACAACAGCGGAGCAGTATAAGCAAGGAAGCGCAGTAAAGAAAGAAGATTTACGCGTTGGGGATCTCGTCTTTTTTGAAACATATAAGGAAGGGCCATCGCATGCGGGCATTTATATTGGAGACAACCGGTTTATTCATGCCAGTTCATCCAAAGGAATTACCGTCACATCATTAGATGATTCTTATTATAAGAAACGATACATAGGAGCAAGACGCGTGCTTGCATATGCACAGGAAGTCGGGAAATTTCAAGATGTCGGAACCGATTTTTGGGCAAATAAAGAAATTGAAACGCTAGGTAAAAAAGAAATTGTACTTGGGTATGCGAAAAGCTACTTTAAGCCAGATGAAATGATGACGCGCGCAGAAGCAGCAGGGTTGATCGCCACATATTTCAATTTCGACATGAACAATCGCAAAGAAACGTTTACAGATGTGCCAAGCGATCATTGGGCCGTTGGTGCGATTAACGCGCTTGTCAAAGAAAATATCGTCAGTAAAAACGATAAACCATTTCAACCGGATGAACCGTTGACGCGTGAACAACTTGCCATGTGGTTTGCGGAGGCGTGGAAATTAAAGCGCGGAACAGACGTGCCATTTACTGATGTGAAAGAAACGGACCCAGCGTACGATGCAATTGAAAAGCTCGTGGCAACAGGCATTGCAAACGGATATGAGGATGGAACGTTCCGTCCGAAAGAAACGGTCACACGTGCGGAGTTTGCGGTGTTTTTCTACCGTGCAATCCATGCAAAATAGCGAGGAAGGACAAGCCTTCCTCGCTATTTTTTATCGAGCGTCCGTTTTAAAAAGAGGGCAAACTGTCCACGTGTCACGAAATCGTTTGGGCGATACGGATTGTTGATCGTAATGCCGTTGTAAAAAAGCGTATCGATCGCCTGATACGCCCAATGAGAAGGGGGCACATCAAAAAACGATACATTTGTTGTCGGCTTTTCGTACACATTAGCATACACTCTCGCTAAAATCATCGCCATTTGGGCGCGGGTCATATATCCGTTCGGATATAGCTTCCCGTTATATCCGGTCAGCAATCCATATGCCTCAGCAATCGCCATCTCTTTATACCACGGATCCGTCGGTTTTACATCTTGCGCCTTGGCGACATATCCTTCAGGGAGCGTCAACTGTAAATCTCGAATCAGCATAAGGGCGGCATGGCGGCGAGATATTCGTTCGTTCGGGCGATACGTTCCGTCTGGGAATCCTGAGATCATCCCTCGTTCATACAACAGTCGCGCAGCTTCCTGCAACTCCTCTCCGACGACGTCTGGAAAAAGCGGAGGAGTAGAAACAAGCGAATCAATTGTTCCGTACGAGACACGCAACGTCGCTGAACCGCGATTAAATCCTTTGGTTGTCGGCTGAATGACACGAAATAATGCGGTATCGACAATCGTTGAGCGAAATAGCCAAGAAACGTGACTACTCCGTTTCGCTCCATCATATGTCGTTTCTTTTATCCCTTTCGACACACTTCCTATATAAATGGAAGCATAGCGCCCCTCCCCATCTTGCGCATTGACATACGCCGTCGCATCGGCATATGTGTAAAACGTGAGCGCATATACGTTATTTTTCACTGTATAATTTGTCAATAGTAATGAAAGCGGAGGCATCGGCTCGTACCTCACATTTCGCACCCTCTCGACAAAAATCGGGAGGATTTTTTTATCTTCCTGTCGAATAAAACCTTGGAATACAAGGAAAGCAAAGGAGT